>CAMJWL010000220.1 GCA_946409405.1 uncultured Bacteroidales bacterium | reverse complement strand
TTTGTATTTTTTGTACAATTGACCGTCAATTTCCGCAACTGTCTTGCTCCAATCAATGTCGCTCTTGGATGTGAAGTCTTGGAGGGGGACAAAAGCGTATGTGTCGCTTGTCATATTTTTGTTTTTGCGTATGCCAACCATAAATCTGAAAAATTTGGTTTTCATATAAATAGCGGCATTTGTCATTTTCTCTATGTTAGAAAATGGTCCTACCATCAAAAATGTTTCTGTGCATACAACATTTTTACCGCCAATTTCTGCCAAACCGATAATCTTTGCAGGAATTGGATTACCAATTTGTCCGGCGGCTCCATCAGCCTTTGACACAAATAATTTGTAGGTATTTACACAATTTGCATTTTTAGTTATTACAAATGAATCTTTTAGATTCAGGAATTGTCGCTGATTCTCGTAACGAGCTAAAACTCGTCTTGTAGTTTTTTGGTTTGTGATTATATTATCAATATCATTACCATAGATATTGAACGGATTTCTTGTAGAAACGATGGTATTAAATGTTTTCTCGCTCTTGTTTTGTACGGCAGACAAAATCCTTGTAGTTGCATTGTCGCGGATAACTATGTCAGTTCCGCCTTCATTCAAATACTTCATTTCACTTGAATACGAAAAGTCGCTTTTGTGAATTGTTACTAAGCATTTACTTTCGTTTTGCGATTCGCGCAGGAAGTAGCAAATGCCACCCTCAATGCTTACATTAGAAAATAAAATACTTGCATCCAAATAATCGTGCAAAACTTTTATTTTTTTATCTTCTAACATTTCTTTGCGGAAATTATCCAATCCTTTTCCACCTGTCATCCAACGAGATGGCATTATCATCGAGATATATTGAGGATTAATTATTTTGGATATCGTAACAAATTTATCGTATAAAGTTTGCGAACTGCCACCGTGTCCACCATCCATCTGTTGATACGGCGGGTTGCCAACTATTGCTGTGAATTTCATATTGTCTTTTATCTGTGGGAAAATGCTGCCAGAGGACAGCGTTTTGATGAATTGTGATTGGGTTTTAGTGATTTGTTCGAGGAGATTGTCATAGACGTGGGTGTTGACTTTTGCGCCGGTGAAACCTGCCAATGTGCGTTGCGTGATTGAACGCGCCATTTCGGTCTTGCAGATTACAAAAATGTTTTCGGCGAGTACGTCGCGCCATATCTGTTGTTCTTCGTCGAGGGTTATTTTGTTGAAGAGGTTGCGCTTCATACTTTTGGCTGTGCGTAAACGATGGCAAAATATGCTGTATGCCATATACAATGGGTAAAGTCCTGATTTTGAGTTGATTTCGAGAATCTTTACATTGTCGTTTTCAAATACTCGCTGACTTACCAATCCTCTGTCGATGAATTTTGGCTCGGCAGACAATACGGCGTCGGCGTTTGATGTGCCAAAGTCATCGTAAAAACAATATCCGCCCAAAGTGTCGGAGAGGTGCATATTTACAACGCGCCATGGCGTAAGCACTGTTTCCTTGTCGGGGTTGCGGAATGAGTCGAAAATAGCCGTTATGTGCTTGATGCGCTGCAAAACGGGCATACGATCGGCGGCGAGGGCGAGTTGACGGATTTGTTTGCCGGCGGCGGAAAATATGTCTTCGTCGTAGTATTTCTTGTAGATGGAGAATTTGTCTTTGGTAACTCCAAACGGCATAAACTCCGCCCACGAATCGTCGTCCACAAGTTCCACAAACTTGTCGAGCGAGATGTTTTCATCTTCGTTTTCCAACTTTGCGCCAAACAGCAATAGCGGCATACGGATTGATATTCCGCGCAATATCGATACTGCAATGTCGCGCTGACGGCGTTTTTGTTGCAATTCGAGCAATTGGCGCGCTTGTTCGGGCGTGATGTCCTTGCCTGTTTCTCGCTTGTGTTTCTTCCGTTCTTTCTCGATGTCCTCGCGGTTGAATTTTTGATTGTTGATGGTGATGTCCTTGGTCTGTTTGTTCGCCTTGGTCTGACCGATGATTTCGCGCAGGTCGGCAAATTTTTCAAGTTCCACGTCGGAAAGGTTGTATAGTTTTTTGCTGTACAGATGTCCGTCGTCAAAACCTGTATTGACCACTTTGTCCACATAAACTCGTTTGAGTTGCTGCATCATTTGGTCAACATTGTAAGGCTTCATTTCTGTGCCGTCGTAAGAGATTATGGGACAGAAATTAAGGAAGTTGCCGAGGATGATTTTGTCTTCACGGTCGGTCTCTCCGGCTTTTGCGGATATTTTGGCTGTCTGCGCAATCATTTTGAGAGTGCGGTCGGGCGCAAAATCGAATACGTAACAGTCGGTTTTCATCCTTCCCGAAATTGTGCCGGGGCTTTGCACACGGAATATTGTCTGCATATACGACGCGGGCGAAGTATTTTGGCTGCCGGCGAGGTAAAGCACTGCCGTCCATTCCCTTACGGTAACTCCTGTGGTGAGTTTGCCACACGAGAGTGTTATTGTGTTGGTATCTTCGGGGTGTGTGCCGATGGCGCTGTGAACTTCTGCGAGCGGGTCGCCGGTGGTTTCTTCGTCTTCGTGTCCGCATACGTTCACGGTTGTGTAACTGCCAAAAAGTTTGTGTTCGCGCAGCATTTTTGCCAATGCGTTGCCCGCCGCCACACCCGGCAAAATCCAAAATGTATGTCGAAAAAAATCTCTGTATTCCTCGCTACTGAACGGATATAGGGTTTCGCCATTGTTGGAAGATATTATGTCGAGAAAATTTTTGATGTCGTTTTCATACACAAAATTTCCTTGGTTGTCGGTCTTAAAAAACTCTGTGAAATTGAACGCCTTGTCTTCGTCCTGATATTCGGAAGCCAATTTGCCCAAATCGAATGTCAGGATGTGTAGTTTTGGGAGTTCGGCGTATGGATTCGGGTCGCCGGGATGCTGCGTTGCCCATTCTTGCTTGGCTTGTTGCTCCATTACGTAATCCCAAGTGAATGTGTTTTCTTCGTTGTAGTCGTTGGTTTCCAATAGGTTGAATGGCGTACCTGAAAGACAAATTACCTTAGTATTGTCGGAAGTGAGCATATCCTGCACAGTCTGCCCCTGTTCGGTCTGAGTGCCTTCGTGCGCCTCGTCGATGATGAGCAAATCCCATTTTGTTCTGAAAACGTCTTTATTTTTGTCGAATTTGCCGCCCGCCATTTTCGACCCTCTGAGGTCTTGCATTGATGCAAAATAGATGTAGTTTTTGCCAGAGCGTTCAAGGTCGGCGATGCTCTTTTCGCCAATTTCACGCGAGCCAAACAGCCATTG
Source organism: uncultured Bacteroidales bacterium (assembly GCA_946409405.1). GTDB lineage: Bacteria > Bacteroidota > Bacteroidia > Bacteroidales > UBA3824 > UBA3824. The sequence continues at coordinate 1,754 of CAMJWL010000220.1, read as the reverse complement.
GGAGTTTTTTTCATAGAAAATCTTGCCGAAGTCGTCACTCCATCCGTCGATGACCACGGGACGGTGCGTAACGATGATTGTGCGGTGGAAGTTCATCTCCTTGACCACTTGGAGCGATGTAACTGTCTTTCCCATACGCATTTTGGCATTCCAAAGCATTTTGTTTTCTTTCTTGAAAACACGTTTGGTTTGTTCGATAGCCTTCAATTGTTCGGGGCGGAAGTGTATCGGCGATTTGTGTTCGCTTATCTGATCCGGATTAAGGCTCGACTGACCGTTTTTGACAGCCTTGATGGCGTTTTTGGCGGTTTCGAGGTCGCACACAAACCATTCGGTGGCTTTGCCGTCTATGTCAAAATTTTTCTTTTTAATTCCTGACCTCAATAGCAAGTCATGGACGGCTTTGTCGTTGAAACTCAAAATGTTGCCGCCTTTGGAGTATGCAGTGGTTTCTGTGTGCAACAGTTCGTATTTGATGCCCGCAGTCCGCGTGATGTCCTTGATGCGTTTTTTTGCGGCGTCGTTTAGTTCCTTGCAGTTAGGCGCAAAAGCGAGGCAGCCGTCGGGCGCTGTGGTTTCTCCGATTTTCAGGCAGTTGGCGTGAGCCTTGTCGTTGATTCGGAAAATATATATAAGCCTGTGTTTGAAAGTTGACGTGTACTGCATATCTATTTCTGTTTTTTGAGTTCGCGGAATTGAGTTTTCTGTTTTTCACGCGGTTTTTTCCAATCGCGAATGAGGGCATAGACCGGCTCTTTTTTGGTTGTGGAGCCAAAAAGGTTGTCTTCTTGTTTGGTGATTTCGGCGTATGGCAGGGTGTCGGATAGTCCGTCCATCTGCCAAATATTCCACGATACAATGTATGCGATGCCGTTGATGCTTTGAGGCGGCACGTCGCACCCAAATTTTTCGCGGTAATATTCTATGAAAGAGAGGAACGCCGTCTCACGCGCTATCAAGAGGCTGTCGCCCTGAAATTCGTAACCGTATGTGTTTTCAAGTGCGGTTTTAGCCCATTCGAGCCAATCGCCTGATTTGTCGGTGTTTTCGCTTACGACGCGCAGTTTGCGGTCGAGAAGCCCAATGCGTTCTTTTATGGGGATTATTGTACCTGATACAGTGTCGTATCTACTGCACAAATAAGGTGCTTCGCCGCAGGTGATTTCCAACCGAGTGTCGCGCACGTAGTCTTTCCAAGTTTTGCCGTCGGGAAATCTTATCGGTGCAGGGTTGGATGTCCAAGTGTTGCCGGGGTTTTCGGTGTTGAACTGATTGATTAAACCATCGCCAAACCAAGCGTTGTCTATCAAATTGTTTTGAGCGTTGCAAATCCACGACGGCGTAAAGACCTCCGCCTTGTCTTTTGTTCTGATGGTCTGTTCCTCTTTGGTTTTTGATGCGCGGGGCTGAATGATTTTGCCGTTTTCTTTGGTAATGAGATGCTTCAATATAGGTTTTTCGGCGGCATACTCATCACCCAAACGTGCATAAGAATCTGTCGCCCAGACAATGTTGGACGATGGAAACGCATCAGGATACTGATGGCGGGTGTGGTCGATAAGCAAAATATCAAGCACACCAGGCCAACATTCCTCGATATTGTCTTCGAGTATGTCGATGTCCTCGCACATAACAGAACGATTATGCGCGGTTGCAGGTTATTGCAAAAAAACGGAGGTCAGGTCAAGTACCTATAAAAAAGGAACGCGGACGAATCTTGTCAACGTTCCGAGGTACTTGGCCTGACCCACACA
>CAMJWL010000219.1 GCA_946409405.1 uncultured Bacteroidales bacterium | reverse complement strand
AAACCTTAATTTTGAGGTGGATAAAGACAGCATTGTGATTTTCAGTTGACAAAAACAAGAGCCTCTCTCCCACCCCAAAATAATTATTTCAAATTCCAAACCTGCGCCGATTTCTTTGGCACATTGAGAGTTTTTGAATTGCTAACAACAGAATTGTTCAGCACATTTTTCATCGTCTTCACGCCGCCAAGACACTCGGCAAAACGGCTGAGATCCAATGTCTTTTCCTTGTCGGAACTGTTGATGACCACCATCACCTTCTCGCCGCCGTTGATGCGGAAATAGACGTAAACACCGTCCTGCGGCACAAAGTGTATCATCTTGCCGGAGAATGCGTTGGACGATTTGCGGAAGTTGGCGAGAGTGGATATAAAATTGAACATATCCTTCTCCTTGGCGGAGAGTCCGTTGCCGGTGAAGGCGTTTTTGGTGTCGCCCTGCCAACCGCCGTACATATTCTGACGCTTCCATCCGTCGCCGTCCTTGGGCGATTCCATCAACACCTCGCTGCCGTAATACATACAGGGGATGCCGCGTGTGGTGAGAATTATTGTGAAAATCATCTTCACCTTGTCAACGTCGCCGTGCATATCGGTCATAACGCGGTTGAGGTCGTGATTGTCGATGAAGACGAGGTTTTTCTCGGGGTGAGGCAAGAGGTAATCGGACACAAAATGCTGATAAATCCTCGCCATTCCCGTCTCCCAAGCCTCAGGCTCGTTGAACGCCTTGTTGAGCGCAAAAGTGAGCGGGAAGTCGGTAACGTGGTCGAGACCCGAAGTGAAGCCGTCGAGATTCCTTACATCGTTGCAGAAATAGGTAGTGAAGGGGTTTTCGTTGAGCCACACCTCGCCCAAAAGCGAAATGTCGCGGTACTCCCTGTGGAGGGCGTCGCACCAAACGCGCATCGCCATCTTGTCGTTGTAGGGGTAGGTGTCCATACGGATAGCGTCGAGACCAAGATACTCCACCCACCATATCGAGTTTTGAATCAGGTATTTGAGCAAGTAGGGATTGGCTTGGTTGAAGTCGGGCATCGTGGAGTCAAACCATCCGTCGAGCATCTGTTTCTTGTCGCTTTCGGAGGCGTGGGGGTCAAAACAAACCGTGCCTCTGTAATTGCTCCGCGTAAACTCAGGCCACTGATGCACCCACGTAGAATCGGGCAAGTCCTTGAACAAGAAGTTGTTGGAGCCGCAATGGTTGAAAATCATATCCATTATCAACTTGATGCCGTTGCTGTGGAGGTTGTCGGCAAGGCGGCGGTAGTCTTCATTGCTGCCAAAACGGGCGTCCACCTTGTAAAAATCCGTAATCGCGTAGCCGTGGTACGAGTAGGCGGGCATATTGTTTTCGAGCAACGGATTGATCCACACGCCTGTAACGCCGAGGTTTTTCAGGTAGTCAACGTGGTCGCTGATGCCCTTGATGTCGCCGCCGTGTCGTCCGTCGGGGTTGGAATTGTTGGCCTGTTCCAACATTCCCGGCATATTGTCGTTGTTGGGATCGCCGTTTGCAAAACGGTCGGGCATAAGCATATAGAGCAAGTCCTTGTCCGAAAAACCACGGCTGCGCTTTGTGCGCTCCTTGATTTCGTAGGCAATTGTGGTCTTGCGCTTTTTAGACGTGCTGTCCTGCAAGAGAATTTCAAATTTTTCGGGCTTACCAACCTTGAAATTCAGGAACAGATAATTGCCGTTTGCCACGCGCTCCTCGCTCACGAGGGTGGTGTTAACGGCGTTGATTGTAGCCTTGTAACGACCGATATTGTCGCCATAAACGAGCAATTGAAGGCTATTGTCCTCGAAACCCGAATACCAAAATTTGGGCTGTACTTTTAGGTTTTGGGCGTTGGCAGTCAGCGAAATACCCGTTGCAAACGCCAATGTGGTTAAGAAATTCAGTTTCATATTATTGATGTTTTTTTTATTCCTCCTTCAATATCAAATACCCTTTTCCTGCAACTTTCGTCGGCATCTCCACGCTCTTCTCCGTGAAAATATCGACGAATTTTCCTTGAGCTGCGTACTCAATCTCGCTGTCGTTGAAATTGAAAACACACTTCAAATCGCCGCGCCTAAATATCAATGTATTGTCATCCGCCGAAAGGAAATTGACATCATTGTCCCAAAGCGCAGGATTGTCGTGCTTGATGCGGTTGAGCGTAGCGTAAAAATCTTTCAAAGGCAGTTGCGAAAAGTCAATCACGTCCTTTTCAAAAAATTCCAATGCCTTTTTGTTGGCGGCTTCCTGTCCCGAATAACACAGCGGCATACCAGGCAAAAAGTACGTCAAAACCGCCATCGTCTTCACATAATCGCCCATACGGTCGTACTCCGATTTGCTCCAAGAATTTTCGTCGTGATTGGACGTAAAATTCATCAGGATTGCATTTTTGGGGAATTTTTGTTGCAACGTATCATACAGAGATACAATGTCTTGCGCTGTATTTTTGCCCTGAGCGATGCCATTGAGAATGTGATGACATTTCCAATTGTAAGAAGCGTCAAAAGCCTTGTGGATTTCGGGATTGTCGTCCTCAGCGAGCATAAAAAGCGGCTTTATTTGCTCCAATTCCTTGCGGCACTCTACCCAAAAATCCGTGGGCACCATTCCCGCAACGTCGCACCTAAAACCGTCGATGTCAGCATTTTGCACCCAAAATTTCATGGCGTCAATCATTGCGCGGCGCATATCGGGATTGTCGTAATTGAGGTCGGCAACGTCGTCCCAATCCGTACCGGCGGGCACTGCGGGATTGCCGAGCGAATCGAGATTATAAAAATCCTTGTGTTCCTTAGTCCAAATGTTGTCCTTGCCGGTATGATTGGCCACCCAATCAAGTATCACCCTCATGCCGAGGCGATGTGCGTGATTTACAAGACGTTGCAAATCATCCATCGTGCCAAATTCGGGGTTGACTTCCTTGTAATTTTTCACGGCATAATAACTGCCCAAAGTGCCTTTCCTGCCCTCCTCACTGATTGGAAATATCGGCATAAGCCACAGAATATCAACATTCTGCGCCTTCAATCTCTCCAAATGATAGTCCTCAAACGCCTTCAACGTGCCTTCCTGCGTATATTGGCGCACATTGACCTCGTAGATGTTGCTTTGCTCGATTTTGGATTCGGGCTGTTTTTCCTGATTGCCGCCGCACGAAATCACTAACGCCGACAGCAAAAGATACAAGAGTTTTTTCATAATTTCGACAATTAAATTTCCGCCTGCAATATTAACTCTAATTGCGCTAATAACAAGATTTTCGGCATGAAAACCAAGTGAAAAAATGCGCAAACGATTGCAAAAATGTGCGGACGTTTTTCTTTTTCAAAAATCTTGATTATATTTGCGACGTGCAACAAAAAAATTCATCAGATATGAACAAAAATTTCACACTCACCAACGGCAAGACCATCGCACAAGTGGAGCAAGAGATGAAACTCGGCATCGAACAACTCTATTTGGATGCGTGGGCAAAAGGTGTTTCCGTGCCGTATTGCGATGAAAACTACCAACTTCATTTGGCTAATCCCGATGGCAGCGATGATTTGGTGGATTTTGACACCGAGACAAAAACTTATAAATTTTTATCACGCGACGCCGAGACTGGGAATGGTCGTTTTGCATACCTTTTGGCAAGTTGTCCAAAACCTCGATTTGTTTGACTATATGATGTTTATTGACGGCATAATGCCTTGCGGCAAAATCGTTGCAAATATCAGGAAACGTGATAATTACAAAGAATTTGCCGATGTATTGCCAAGATGGTTTGCGGAGAGTTTTATGATATTATTCCCTTAATCCAACGCCCTGAACGTGAAGTCGCTCTGCGTGCAACAGGCTTTTTTGTAATCAAAACCATACAGCCGCATATACGCCTCCTTAACTTCCTCCGCGCCGTTGTAAAACGGATTGAAGGTGTGCATTTTGGTGGTTACGGTTACTTTCATTTCGGGCGTGAGAACCGTGTTGTTGCTGCGCTTGATGCGCTTCGGGGTTATTTCAAATACTCGGGGCATAATGGGGAGGTTTTTGTGTTAACTCAGGCATTCAACATTTTTTTATCTTCAATGTTTTCAAGCACTTTCATTTGCTGAATAGCAATTTTGTTGAGTTTAATTAGGCGTTCAGATTGCGGAATGCCATCATTAATGAAAACAGCATTCAAATTTTCCATATTTGACAGGCATATCAATTGATTGATAGTAGCATAATCGCGGATATTACCTTTCAAATCAGGGTTTTCTGTGCGCCATTCTTTTGCTGTTTTGCCAAACATCGCAACATTCAGCATATCGGCTTCGTCAGCATAAATGAAATTCTTTTGAGCCTGAGTGAGTTCGGGCGGAATTAGGTTTGCTTTTATGGCACTTGTGTGAATTCGATAGTTAATTTTGGATAATTCTCGCTTGGCACTCCAACCAAATTGTTTTTGTTCCTCCTCTTTTAGACGTTGGTATTCCTTTACCAAATACAACTCGAATTCAACTGAAACCCACGCTGCAAATTTGAAAGCGATGTCGCGCTGTGCGTATGTACCGCCGCTTGCACCGTTTTTGGCAACAATGCCGATTGCATTTGTCAATTCTATCCATCTTGACGGGCTCATTGTAAAAGCGTTTGTACCCGCTTCTCTCAAAAGGGGGTCGAATTCGACCCCTTTAAAATCGGGGTTGTTCAGCATCTCCCAAAGTCCAAGATATTCAAGTGTATTTTTTGAGCGAAACCAATTCTTAACCACGTCTTTTGGCTCGACAGGATTCTTCTGACGTGCAATGTCCGTGATGCAGATATAATCTGTGCCATTGACTTTGATAGTCTTGATTTCTGTATCTTTTACCGTTATTTTTGCCATAATGACTATTTTAGTTTGGGACAAATATACATATAGTTTTTGAAATTGCAAGGAGGAAGGTGTATTTTTTGCACAAAAATGCTAATCCAACGCCCTGAACGTAAAGTCGCTCTGCGTGCAACAGGCTTTTTTGTAATCAAAACCATACAGCCGCATATACGCCTCCTTGA
>CAMJWL010000218.1 GCA_946409405.1 uncultured Bacteroidales bacterium | reverse complement strand
TTGCCCTTGCCGGGTACGGTCATCGTCATGCCGTCGGATACGCCCGCCGGGATGTTGATGCTGATAACTTCCTCGCCTTGCACGATGCCGCTGCCGGCGCAGACGTTACACTTGTTTTTGATAACCTTGCCCGTGCCGCCGCAAGTGCCGCAGACGGTCTGTGTGCGCATCTGGCCGAGGATGGTGTTTTTTACGGTAGTTACCATGCCCGCGCCGCGACACGTAGGACAAGTGTCGGTGCCAGAACTGCCGCCCTGTGCGCCCGTGCCGTTGCAAGCCTGACAAGCGCATGATTTTTTCACTTTGAGTTTTTTCTCCACGCCTTCCGCCACTTCGCGGAGTGTCAACTTTACCTTTACCCTCAGGCTGCTGCCCTTGGTAACGCGCTGACCGCCACGCGAACTCGTAGAACTGCGGAAGCCACCAAAGCCGCCTCCAAATCCGCCGAATATGTCGCCGAAATTGGAGAAGATGTCCTCGATGTCCATGTTGAAGCCGCCGCCGCCGCCCGCGCCCGATACGCCCGCGTGTCCAAACTGGTCGTAACGCTGGCGTTTTTGGTCGTCGCTAAGCACCTCGTATGCCTCCGCCGCCTCCTTAAACTTCTCCTCGGCAACCTTGTCGCCGGGGTTTCGGTCGGGGTGGTACTGCATGGCGAGTTTGCGGTACGCCTTCTTTATTTCGTCCTTTGAGGCACTCTTGGCAACGCCGAGCACCTCGTAATAATCTCTCTTTTCTGCCATTTTGTTACTCTCCTATCACTACCTTGGCGTAGCGGATTATCTTGTCGTGGAGATAATAGCCTTTTTCTACTACGTCGATTATTTTGCCCTTCAAGTCATCCGACGGCGCGGCAAATTTGGCTACTGCCTCGTGTTTGTCGGTGTCGAGTTCTTGATGCATTGCCTCCACTTCTTTGAGTCCGCGTGTTTCAAGGAAAGATTTAAATTTCTTGTATATCAATTCCACACCCTCCTTCACGGCATTCATGTCGGGTGCCGTATCAAGGTTGTTGATGGCGCGCTCCATGTCGTCAACTACTTTGAGGATGCCCTTGAGTACGTCTTCCTCGGCGTACTTGGTGAGATCCATCTTCTCTTTGAGTGTGCGCTTGCGGTAGTTGTCAAACTCTGCCATCAGACGGAGGTACTTGTCGTTGAGTTCGTCGTACTTGCCGTGCCAATCCTCATTCTTCTCGGCGGGCTGGTCTGCCGTTTTTTCTGCCTCTGCCTCTTTTTCTGCTGCGGAGTCTGCCACATTTTCAGTTTTCTGGCCGTCCTTGCTGTCAGTTTCGGCTGCATTTGTGTCAGTGTCTGACAGATTTTGGTCGTTCTGCACGGATTCTTCGGCTGTTGCCTCTGTCTCCTGCGTGTCTGTATTTTGTTCCATTTTATTGTTTTGTGTGTTAACGTTCTTATTTTTAGAGCGATGCCGCCCATGTTTATGTGCCATTGTTTTCATATTGTATGGTAGTTTACAATTATAAAATCAAATATGTTGCCAATGTGGATTTTATGACATAATGGCAGAAAAATGCGCGTATGTAATTTTTTTTAACGGTTTTACCTAATTTCCCCAAATTTTTTTTACTTTTGTATCTCAAATACACACTCCAAATTTCACAGTAATGAAAAAACTATTAACGTTGATTTTAGCCGCTGCAACCGCCGCTATGACGGCATCGGCGCAGAAAGAAAAGTCCGGCATCAAGGTCGCGCAGGACAAATTTGGCTTCAAGGACGTCATCAGGCTCGATTGTCCCGCCGTGCAAGACCAGCAGATGTCTGGCACGTGCTGGTGTTTCTCGTCGTTGTCGTTCATAGAATCGGAGATGATGCACAACGGCGTCAAAAACCCGCCAAACCTCTCCGAGATGTTTATCGTGAGGCAGAATTACATCGACCGCGCCATCAAGCACGTGATGCTCCACGGCAAGATGAATTTTGGGCAGGGCAGTTATTTCCACGACAACACCGTTATCATCCGCCGTCATGGCATCGTGCCAGAATCCGCCTATCCTAACACCTTGCCGGGCGAACCGATCATCATGCATTACCGGCTCGAAATGGATTTGAAACATTACATAGATTCCGTTGCCGACGACAGCAAGAAGAAAATATCCACCGACTGGCTCGACGGCTACAACGCAATATTGGACCAATACCTTGGCAAAGTGCCTGAAACTTTTGAGTACGAGGGCAAGACCTACACGCCCGAAACTTTCGCCCAGGAAGTCGTAAAACTCAACATGAGCGACTACGTGGAGGTAACGTCGTTTAGCCACCACGACTTTGGCAAACTCTGCGTGATTGAACTCCCCGACAACTGGCGCGACGGCCTGTTTCTCAACGTGCGTCTCGACGAGATGATGGCCATCATAGACACGTCGCTCGCCATGGGACACACGGTGTTGTGGGCGGCGGACGTTTCCGAAAAAGGTTTTAGCCACGACAACGGCTACGCGCTCCTGCCCGGCATCAACCCCGCAGGCATGAAGACCGCCGACATCGAGAATTTCAAGAAGTTGCCGCCCGAAAAACAGATACTCCGCGCCCGCACTCTCTCCGCCCCCGGCATTGAGGTCAACGTAACGCAGGAGAGCCGTCAGACCGACTTTCTCAACCGAAACACCACCGACGACCACGGTATGCACCTCATCGGCACCGCCCGCGACTCCAGGAACAACAAGTATTACATCATCAAAAATTCGTGGGGCGAGGGCAACAAGTACCAAGGTTATTTCTACGCATCCGAAAACTACGTCCGTGCCAAGACCACCGGCATCCTCGTACACAAGTCGGCGTGCGGAACGCTGCTGGAGAATGCCACGATAGAAGATTTTTGACATTATTTTTTAACAATCTTATACAATGAAAAAAGTTCTACTAACAATCATCGCTGCCTTGATGTTTTTGGCGGCTAAGTCGCAGACTGTCTATGAGTTGAAGTACTACGACATCATTGATGAGGACACATACCAAGGTCTGTTTTTCTTCACAGATGAGGAAAACTGTTTTCTGCGTTGCGTTACCGATGCCGACGACGATGGCAATGTTTCCTACTGGGAGTACAAATACAGTTGCTCCTTCGAGAAGCAAGATGGCGTCAATTACATCTACTTTATCCCAGAGGAGAAGAAGAAGAAGGACGACCCGCTCATCCCCGCATTCTGCATGGGCTACACCACACAAGGCGATTTTGAATCGGCTACATGGGTGATTTTCCAAGACCTCTACGAGGACGAAGAACTCGACGACGACAACATGAAGGAGGTGGAATATTTCCGCGAGGTGGACATCCGCGAGAAAAACAAGGACTATTTCCTGCAATTCTACGACGAGGACGAGGACATGTTTAAGCAGATTATGAGGGCGCGCAAGCAGTTGATTGGTCAGGACAACAACAGTCCAAACAAGCCAAACCGCATCGACAACACCGACAACAACGTTGCCGACGGCCCTGTAACCTTGCACCTTGTTTTGGTGGCTGCCACTGAGGACGAGAGCATTGGCGAATCGGTAAAGACCGACGTCAACCTCGTAAGGAAAAATTTTAGCGGTATTGCCAAGAAACTCAACATCGAGTACAAGGAAACCGTTGTGATGGGCAACAATTTTAGCAAGTCTAACGTAGAAAACGCTGTAAACCGCCTCAAGCCCGGCAGCAACGACATTGTGGTTTTCGTATATTCGGGACACGGCTTCCGCTACGACGACGACACCGACGCTTACCCGCGCATGTTTCTCTCATACGACAATTTGTCTGCAAAGACCGAACTCAGCACCACCGACGTCTATAACAAGATTGTGGCAAAAAATGCCCGCCTCACCATTTTCCTCACCGACTGCTGCAACTCCAAGGCTGGCGTAACTCGCGCCGAGGTGGAGTCGGTGGCTTTTGGCACACGTGGCAGCAACAACAATGTGGATGTCAACAAACTCTACGACCTTTTTATCGACGAGAGCGGCACCATCCGCGCCACAGCAGCCAAGGCGGGTCAATACGCATTGTGCGACGCATCGGGCGGTTTCATGTTGACATCCATCTTGAACAACATCAAGTCGCAGACAAGTGCGCTCGCCAATGGCAATCCGTCGTGGCAGACCATCATCGAAAACGCAAGCAAGGTGGTCGCCAAAAAAACTTCCAACCAAATCGACGAAGCCGGCAACGAAACCGCCCCACAGGTGGTGGTACGCGCCGTCAAGGTTAGGGATTTGGGAGGAAGCCAATCTTCGGCATTGGTATCGAGCGACAATGAGGACGAAAGCCTTAGCGACGTCAACACAACGGACACCGGCGACGACGACGATAGTGCCATCGATTTGGCTGTGGATTTGATTTGCATTGCGATTCCAATCATGGGTGTAATCGCCCTTATTGTGATAATAGTTCTGTTGGTAAAACGTAAGAAAAAATAAACCCCAATGGTTTTCTCAGACCTGTTTTTCCTATTTGTGTTTATCCCCTCGTTTGCTGCCTTTTATCTGGCGGCAAGGGCGGCGGACAAACGTTTTTTTGCCTCATCAAACACCCTGAGAAACGCGGTGCTGATATTGTTTAGCCTGATTTTTTACGCTTGGGGCGAGCCGGTGTATCTGTTTCTGATGATAGGCGCGGTGGCTGTCAATTATTTTGTGGGGCAACGGATTGCCGACGCTCCCGATGCCTCGCACCGCAAGACCGCTTTGATTGCCGGAATATCTTGCAACGTGCTGATACTCGGCGTGTTTAAGTATGCGGGCTTTGTGGCGCAGAGTTTCAACGCCATCGGGATTCCGATGCCAGTGCCAGAGATAAGGCTGCCGATTGGCATTTCGTTCTACATATTCCAAAGCATTTCGTACCTTGTGGACGTTTACCGCAAGGACGCGCAGCCGCAGCAAAAATTTTACAATTTGTTGCTGTATATCAGCATGTTTCCGCAGTTGATTGCAGGGCCTATCGTCCGTTACAACACCATTGCCGACGAAATCAAACAACGCTCCGCCTCCATCGACGACATCAGCGAGGGCATTTTCAGGTTTTTGATTGG
>CAMJWL010000217.1 GCA_946409405.1 uncultured Bacteroidales bacterium | reverse complement strand
CGGACGAGGGAGTTGAAACCTTCTGCCTGTTTCTGCAACATCTCCATCATACCTTTTGCCTTGGCTTCCATCTCGTAATATATGGAGTCGGCTTTACCTTTGGCGATGCGGCGGATGCGCTCTGCCTCGGCTTCCGCCTCTATTTCGATGCGGCGTTTGTCGATTTCGGCAGGTACGATAACGTCGGCAGCCTGAGTTGCCTTTTTCTTCTCGGCACGGGCAAGTTCGGCGTTTTTCTGAGCCTCGTAGGATGCGCGGAGGGTTTCGGCTTCGTTGATTTTCTCCGCCGACATTGCTATCCTCTCGGCTTCTGCCTCCGCCTTACGACGGTCGGCGTTGGAGTTGGCTACCGTAATCTTGGCGTTGTTTTCGCCTTCAACGGCTTCTGAATCGGCTTTGGCAACCTGGATGCGCTGTTTCATCTGGGCGTCGGCTTCACCTATTTGCGCCTCGGAGTTGGCGGCGGCTACTTGGATGCGCTGCTCCTTGCGGGCGTTGGCTTGTCCGATTGCGCCTTCCTTCTCCTTCTCTGCCACCATGCGGAGGGCGTCGTTCTTTGCGCCGGCGGTGGCTTCCTTGCCGAGTGCGTCGATGTAGCCGTTTTCGTCGGTGATGTCGGTTACGTTTACGTTGATGAGTTTGAGACCAATCTTCTTCAACTCATGCTCCACCGCGCCCGAAACGTTGACGAGAAATTTCTCGCGGTCGCTGTTGATTTCCTCAATCTGCATCGTGGCAATCACCACGCGAAGTTGGCCGATGATGATGTCGGAGGCGAGGTCGTGGATGGTTTTGAGGTTGAGACCCAACAGACGTTCTGCCGCGTTGGTCATCACGCCAGGTTCGGTGCTAATGCCCACCATGAAGCGACAGGGAACGTTGACGCGGATGTTCTGTTTGGAGAGCGCGTTTTTGAGATCCACGGTAATCGGAATGGGGGTCAGATCCAGGTAGTCGAAATCCTGGATTACGGGCCATACGAATGCCGCGCCGCCGTGGATACATTTGGCTGTGCGGTCGCCGGTCTGGTTTCTGCCCACCTTGCCAAACACCACGAGGATTTTGTCGGAGGGACATCGCTTGTATCTCTTTACAAACCAAGAGATTATCACCACTGTTATCACTACGGCGATAATAATTAAGACAAAGAGTGTTTCCATATTTAATGAAATTAGTTGATGAGTTTTTTTTGTGTGATGTGTTATTCTAACGGGATTTGCTGCTCTTGCTCGTGTTCCTGCAACGGTTGCATACGCCTTACTAATAGTACGTTGTCTTCAAGCAATTGAACTACCTCTATCGGCTCTTCGGTGGCTATTGGGGTTGACTCGTCGGTGATCGCCTCGAAGGTTTGGTAAGAGTTGTTGACGAGGATTTCCACCTGACCGCCTTTGCCGCCGTTGGCTGGGATTGTAACGTATGCCACGCCCGATGAGCCGATGGTGTTGTTCATGTCGAGTGTGGAGTCGTGTTGCAGTTTTACGAATAGCGACAACAAAAATGCCATCAACGCCATCATTAGCACACCTGAAAATATGCTAATGAGCGTGATGGCAAATATTGGCAGACCTTGATAAAGCGCGGAGAGTCCTGTCCACGACGCTCCGAGCACGAAGGCCATTACGGTCTTGAAACTAAGGATGTAAGACATCATTCCCCCGCCGGAATCAGCGTCGGCATCGCCGTTTCCGTCGCCGTCGGTATCAGAATCGCTGTCGCCACCTATGATGCTGAGTATCACCATAGTAACAAAAATCACCGACGACAGGATGCTTGTTGACCAAAACATTTTGTAAATGCCGGTAAGACTGTCCCACCATGTCCCAAAATTGTCCATACCGTTCTTCTTTTGTTGTTTAGTTAGTAAATTGAGACGTGAAAAACGCGGATGGCTCGCCTCTATGAGGGTAGGCGAGCCGTCTGCATTTTCAATCAGTTGCTTTGACGCTACGTTAGTCTGCTACGAGTTTGTAGGGAAGTTGGGCGAGTTCCACTTCCTTGCCCTTGCGGTCGAGGTAAACGACGTTGATGATGATTACCTCGTCGCTAATGTTCTCTGCAACAGAGGGATCGATGGTAATCTTTACGCGGCCTTTGCCGAAATCTTCAATGCTCTTCTGCATCGACATTGCCGAGATGCCAGTGGGAACTATGAAGCCGATAATCTTCATGCTGTTGGGCTTTGAGTTCTCGATGGTAATCTCCTTGGTGATTACGTCCTTGCCAATCTTGCCGATGTTAAGCATCTTGCTTTCCGACATGCTGCGGGTGTAGCCGAAGAGCTGTGCCTCTTCTTCCTCAATCTGTGCTGCGCAGGTAGCGCTCAACATGAGCATCAGTGCCAGAAGTCCAAATAACTTTTTCATAATTGTTTGGTTTTAAAAAATGGTTATGTAATTTTTATTGTTTACATTATTGATTCATTTTGCCAGCTAATTCCATAAATTTTTTCGCACAATTTTACAAAATTTTTTCAACACTGCAAAATTTTTTTCATTTTTTTGCATTATTATAACGCAAAAAATGTGTTACTTTGTATGCGATTTTGAAAAAAAATTTAAGCCAACTTGAAACCGAAAAAAAATAACCGAGGTTATGTAAAGCGTGCAGTACTATTTGTGGTGCTTTTGCTGTTGTTGCTGCCGCTTATAATTACTTTATTCTTAGCGTGTGAGCCTGTACAGAGGTTTATCAACTCGCACGTTTCGTCGTACCTGAGCGAGTCCTTGGGTACAGAGGTGAGGGTTTCGAGGGTTTTTGTAAACATTTACCGACGTAAGGTTGCCTTGGAGGGTATTCTTGTGCGTGATAGCGAGAGCGACACACTGCTGCACCTCGGCAGGTTGGAGAGCAAGTTTAATTTTTTTAACGTTATGGCGACCAATTATGAGTTCAACGAGGTGTCTATCGACTCGCTCACCGTCAAATTGTACGCCTTGGACGACAGCACCTATAATTATAGTTTCCTCATGTCGGGCAGCGATGACGAGGAGGAGGCTTCCGACGACGACAAGCCCGCCAGATACGACATCGAGGTTGCCAATTTTAAACTTACCAATGCCAACTTTATCTATTCGCCCACCCCGGGCAAGGGAAGTCATCAGGGCGTTTTTGACTTTGACGACATACGCCTGCGCGACATCAATTTGGTGGCGCACAATGTAGTGGCACAAGACAAAAATATGATGGCAATTGCCCGCATAGATTCGTTGAAGGCTTACGACGAGTGTGGTTTCAGGCTCAGAAAATTGAAGGGGAGGGCCGATTTTTCTAACAAGGGTCTTTCGCTCACGGACCTGTTGCTCCAATGTCCAAACACTAATTTTGCGGCGGAGCATCTAATATTTTCTTATAACAATCTTGATGCTTTCTCCAATTTTGTTGACAGCGTGGCAATGGATGTCGCAGTAGAAAAAGGCTCTGTTGTGGGGCTTGACGACGTAGGCTATTTCGTGCCAGACATTGCGGGTTACGGACTCAGCTCTACGATTTCCCTCAATTTAAAAGGGCCTGTGTCAGACATGATTATTTCCAAACTCGACCTTAAAATTGGCGAGGCTACCACGCTGCTTGCCGATGCGAGGGTCAAGGGGCTGCCGGATGTCAACGAATTATATTTTGATGTCAATATCGGGCGATTGCGGTTCAATAGTTACGACATTGCGTCAATCCACGCGCCTCACGACACTGTGCCGTTGGTGGAGTTGCCGGAGTTTCTGGACGAATTTGGCAGCATGGACTTGACGGCGCGGGCGTCCGGCTATACTAATAATTGTAAAGTAAAAATGACACTTGGCACGCAACTCGGCGATATTTTGTGCGATATTGGCTGTCGCCGTGTTGATAGTAGTTATAATATATCTGGCGACGTGAAGGCGCACGGGCTTGACCTCGGCGTAATTGCCAGCGACAAGCAGACTCTGGGTCTTGTTACCACGGATGCCAGTGTGAGGGTCAAGATTATGGATTCGGGGCGGATAGATGGCAACATAGACGGCTCGGTGGATTCTGTGGGTCTGATGCGTTATTATTACCATAATATAAGTGTCAATGGAAGGTTTACCCAAAACTCTTTCAACGGACTCCTCGCCATCAAGGATCCAAATTTGGACGTTGATTTTTCGGGTTCGGTGGACGTGTCGGGTGCTGGCAGGTACAATTTTGACCTTGATGTCAACCATGCCGACCTCCGAGCCACGCATTTGATGACGGATACGGTAGACAAGGTGAAGTTAGGTCTCTCGGCGCGTATTACAGGCAGTTCGCTCGACAATCTCAACGGTACTATCCAATTGTCGGAGCCGATGGAGTTTATAAGGGACAGCAAGACGCTCCACCTCAACAACTTGTCGCTCAACGCATATATAGATTATTACATCAGCAGCATCCCTACGAGGCGGATGGTTTTGAGGTCCGACTTTGTGGACGCGGATTTTGAGGGGCGGCTGCTCACATCGCAACTTTCAGACATCATGTCCAACTTCGCATACGTGGTGTTTCCATCGTTGGATTACAAGGGCGAAATCGACCTCAAAAACCGCCGCCGTCCGTCGCGTCCGGGCGTGATAGACTACAACGACCCGGATTTCAAACGTTTTCTTGGCAACAGGTTTGAGTTTTCGGTCGCTTTCAAAAACATGGAACGCCTTACTGATTTTGCGATGCCGGAACTTATGGTGAGCAACAATACAAAAATAGATGGCGGCTTCAATACCCGGCAGCGCAAGATGTGGGTCAACCTCCGTACCGACAATATTGCCTACAACGATAATGTTGTTGACAGCCTTAATATTTCGGCAAGGACTATGGGGAAAATTTTTGAGTTTGACATGCACTGCGACTCTGTGGTGGTGGGCGACAACTTCACCCTCAAGCAACCCATGTTTAATATACTTGCCCAAGACGACACCGCCAGTTTTTCGTTTGAGTGGAACAATTCGTCCGAATTGCGCAACGAGGGCACTTTCGCGGGCAATTTTATTGTGGCGCCGCACGAAATGGAGGGGCATTTCCCGTTGCTGAAAACCGAATTTTCCCAGTCGATGTTTTATGTTGTGGGCAATAAATGGGAAGTTCCCCATTCGT
>CAMJWL010000216.1 GCA_946409405.1 uncultured Bacteroidales bacterium | reverse complement strand
CCGGGTCGGTCTTCCAAACCTTCCACGGCTCCATATCGGTGATGTACTTGTTGCCAAGGCGACCGAGACCCATTGCGTTGTTGAGAGCCTCGCGGAAACGGTAGAGTTCTATGCTCTGCTCGGTGTCAGCCTTGATTTGGGCGATTTTGGCGAGGGTTTCCTTGTCGTAATCCGTAAGCGCGGACGGCTGCGGAACAACGTTGCCAAAATACTTTTCAGTCAGGAGCAACGTGCGGTTAACGAAGTTGCCAAGCACAGCCACAAGTTCGTTGTTGTTGCGCTGCTGGAAATCCTTCCAAGTGAAATCGTTGTCCTTGGTTTCGGGGGCGTTGGCGGTGAGCACATAACGGAGAACATCCTGCTTGCCGGGGAACTCCTCGTTGTATTCGTGCAGCCATACAGCCCAGTTCCTCGACGTGGAAATCTTGTCGCTTTCGAGGTTAAGGAACTCGTTGGCGGGCACATTGTCGGGCAATATGTACGAACCCTCAGCCTGCAATATCGACGGGAACACGATGCAGTGGAACACGATGTTGTCCTTGCCGATGAAGTGGACGAGTTTGGTCTCGGGGTCTTTCCAATACTTCTCCCAATCGGGCGTAAGTTGCTTGGTGAAAGATATATAGCCAATCGGCGCGTCAAACCAAACATAAAGCACTTTGCCTTCTGCGCCCTCCACGGGTACGGGGATGCCCCAATCAAGGTCGCGGCTCACGGCTCGCGGCTGCAATCCTTGGTCGAGCCAACTCTTGCACTGTCCATAGACATTGACTTTCCAATTCTTGTGGTCTTGGAGAATCCATTTTTCGAGGAATTGCTGATAATTGTCCAAAGGCATATACCAATGCGTGGTCTTTTTCAGGACGGGCTTGCTGCCGGAGATTGCCGACTTAGGCTCTATGAGTTCTGTGGGGTCGAGCGATGTGCCGCACTTCTCGCATTGGTCGCCGTATGCGTTGGTATTGCCGCAATGAGGACACGTGCCGATAATGTAGCGGTCGGCGAGGAACTGCTTTGCCTCTTCGTCGTAATATTGTTCGGTGGTCTTCTCCACAAACTTGCCGTCGTTGTAGAGTTTCTTGAAAATCTCCTGCGAAGTCTCGGTGTGTACGTCGCTCGATGTGCGCGAGTAGATGTCGAAACTGATTCCGAAATCCTCAAATGCCTTTTTGTTGAGGGCGTGGTACTTGTCGATGATGTCCTGGGGTGTAACGCCGTCCTTGCGAGCCTTCATCATAATGGCGACACCGTGTTCGTCGGAGCCACAGATGTGGATTACATCGCGGTGGCGGAGCCTCTGATACCTCACATAAATATCCGACGGGATATACACACCCGCCATGTGGCCAATATGGATGGGGCCGTTGGCATAAGGTAACGCTGACGTTACGAGAATGCGCTTATATTTTTTGTTTTCGTCTGACATTTCTTTCTATAATCTTTAATCTTAATACTTTAATCTATTTCGATTTGCAAAAGTAATACATTGTCAGCACATAAACAAAAATTATTTCATTTGCAGACGTTTTTGATAGAAGGCTGTTACTCCGCAACCTTCCAATCCACAATATTCTTCTCCCTGCTCGAAAAATTGACGCCGACTTTAATCAGTTTGCGACCGTCCATCTTGCCAAGCCGTTGAGAAAACTGAGTTTGATCTCGTTGTTCGGGAAACCGAGCGTATAGGAGCGTGTGGGCGCGTCGTAACTTTTTATCGTCAAGTAACCCGTGTAATACAACAATGGTATCAAATCCGTTGTAAGGTCGTCGTCCTTGTAAGTTTTCAGATTGTCCTTGGAGTATTCCACGTCGTTTTCCAACAATCTGAAATCATAATACGTATTATGAATCCGCTTCATCAGAATAGTTGGATTGCCGGTGTCATACCAATAATTCTGGAAGTCTCGTTTGGAAAAAGCGTTAAGTTTCTGCTTCTGGGCGAGTCTTTCTATTTCGGGCGTGAAATTCGCGATAAGTTCCTCTTGCGTGATGCCACATATAGCCGAAAAATTCTCGTCGTCCGTGATGTCCTCAGGTTGGTTTTGACCGCTGAAAATAGAGGAAAAGATTTCGTGCCAGAATGTGTAAGGAAATATACATAGTCGGTCTTATCGACATACAGGCAATTCTTTTTTCTCAGGTCTTCAAAACTCTGTACGCCAATTGGCAATTTGCGGGTTATGTCTAACGATATTGCCATCTTTCAAAGTGTTTTAGTTACGTCGCAAAGATAAATGATATTTCACGATTTCACAAAAAATAGCGAACAAAAAAAATCCCCGATAGTGTTCCGTTCTATCGGGGATTTTTTAATTTAAAATTGAACTATCATTTCTTTTTTACTGACTATCTTCTTATAGGCTACCTCCTTTTTGATTATTTTGGTTAAAAATTAAGTTAATTAAAAGTAAAAACAAATATTTGTTTGTTATCGATAACGCCACAAAATTAGAAAAATATTTTCAAAAATCCAAAAAAATTTTGATAAAATTACAATTATTTTTTTAATTCTAATGCGTAAACATTGCAAATTGCTTAAAGATAGAATTTCATCAAACGATTTGAGGGGTATATCCACAATTAAGGATTTTTAATGCTCAAAGGCCACTAAATCTGAGAAAAATCATTATCTTTGTCCTGAAAAATCAATGTAAAAACATAAGAATATGGAATATGTATTTTCTATAATTATGGCGGCGATGGGTGTCTGTCTGTTGCTAATGGCTGCATACGGCAGTATTACGGGCGTAATGTATGGGAGATCGGGTGCGTATGGTCCTATCAAGCGAATCTCCGAATCAAAGAGGTACGTCCGTTGCTTGGCTAAAATCATTGCGCTGATTGGTGCCTCTTTTTTGCTCAGTTCACTGGTGGGGCTTACCCAAATTTATTGGTTGGCGGTGGTGGTGCTTGTAGGCGGCATTGTGGCCACGTGCATATTGGGCAAGAGAATAATGAAGAATGCAAAGCCAGACAAGAAACAGCCAGACAACGAGGAGTAACGGCTCTATAAATACTTGAAATAAAAAATCCCCGGGAATTTCTATAAGGGAAAATTCCGGGGAAAAGGGTTGCGATTGCCTTAACTGTTACAAGTCGCGGACAAGACGTACAGAAAAGGCTTTGCAACTTTCCGAGAAATTTTCAACAATTGTATTGATAATTAATTTTTACAATTCAACAATTTCGCCAGGGGTGAGGCCGGTGTACTTGGCAATCACATCCACGGACAACCCGTCGGCTTTCATAGAGCGGGCAGTGGCAAGCAATGCTGCCGCACGACCTTTCTTCTCGCCTTCTTCAAGCCCACGACAATATCCCATATCATCATACGAAAAGGCGACACTTCGGCTGATGCGGATGCTGTCGATGTAACGCTCGTATGCCTTTCGCTCCTCGTCATCAAGTTCCGAAACGCGCATCACCTCACGTGCTTCGGCAAGCCCCTGTGCAGTATAGGATTTGGGAATCTCGCCCGTCTTCAAGAACGAAATCCATTCCTGCAAAGGCTCTTTTACCTCTTCGTCAAACTTGTTGACCCTCAGCAAGTAATATTCGGGGAATATGTCCCAAACGTTTTTCCTCTTGAAAACCTCTTGCTGACGCTTGCTGAGTTTGAGGACTTCGCGCTTGTTCTTCATATTACGGAACACGGTGGTGCCTCGATAAAAATAGCCTTTGCCCTGCCCCAATGCAAAATAGACGATGTTTACCGAATATATTTTCTGTATAGAACCATATTTCTCGCCTTCCTTGATGTATTCGGTAACAACCTTCGACGTGCCAAACAACATACGTTGAAAAAAGTCAACTTCGTAGTCGTTTTGGACTTCTATGATGAACTTCGCGCCATCGGAATCCTCCACCAAAAGATCCACACGGTTGTATTTTTGTGTCTCAAACTCCTGGTTGCCCTCGCTTTCGAGTATCTTCTGGATTTTGATCTGAGTGCCAAACAACACGCTCAAAAACCCCTCCAACACGACGCTGTTGCCCTTGTTGCGGAGAAGTTTCTTTATGAACCAATCAAATGTTATGTACTTGCCCATATTGCTTATTGTTCGAGAGTTACTATTAACAGCACAAAGGAACGAAAATTTTATGAATCTACAAAAAAAATTTGTACATCCCGCGATAAAATATTACCTTAGCGTCATCAATCAAAAAAAGCGACCATTATGCAAAAGGACATCGACTACATACCGCAGGACGACGAGATTGAGGCTCTCCGACGGAGGGTTCTCGACCGTGGCAGCAGCGAACAGGAATCCCTACGACACGCCAACGAGGAACTGATGTCGCATTTCATATACAACAGCGTCAACATCGCCGGCGACCGCATTTCGCGTGTCAACACTATGCGAACCCTCAAAACCACCGACACCCTCGCCGAGCCGACACTGAAAGTTGCCAACGAAATCCTCGGTCTCCGCGACGCATACCAATATATGCTCGACGTAGCCGATGCGCCCGCAATCTCGTCGCAAAACATCGTTGAAATGCACCGCCTATACTACTGCCGCATCGACAACAGCACCGCCGGTCAAATCCGCCCCGACACCGAATGCCGCAACTACGAGGCGGAACTCAACGAATACCTCCAATGGCTCAACGCCAACGCAAACACAGAATGTTTCCACACCGCCGCCACGGCATACAGGCGATATATCTATATGCACCCCTTCAAGGGCGGCAACGGACATCTGGCGCGGATGATTTTGGCATTGACTATGCACAAATATGGCTACCCTGCAATCGTAGTCCCCAACAAATGGAAGGCGGAATACGACAGCCTCATCAAGAATTACGACGAGGACAATTTTGCCGATTTCCTGCGCAAATGTTGCCTTACAACGCTCAACATCCTCGCCGCCAACCTCGGCACGACGTACAGCGAGCGCAAGACGCGGCACATTCGCGGCATCAACCCTGAGACCGAAATCCTCGAATACATCAGCCGCAATCCAGGCATCAAGTCGATACAGATGAAAAAACAGTTTCCAAAGATAAGTTACACCAAGATGACCCGCATCATCCGCGCCCTCCGCGAAGAAGGCAAAATCACCTTCCAAGGCGCCACCAAGAGCGGCGGTTACTACGCGGCAGA
>CAMJWL010000215.1 GCA_946409405.1 uncultured Bacteroidales bacterium | reverse complement strand
ATTGCAAAGACTATCTATCACAACCTCGGCACAACAGAAGTGGAACCTACAATCGTTGGCCCGAGCGGCGAGGAGATTAAGGGCAATTTTGACATTGTTGACAAAGACCGCGTAAAATTCACGCCCGACGACGATTGGGCAAACTGCACGGTAACTGTTGTTGGCAAAAAGGAAATGCCCGACAGTCCGTTCCTTGTTGCCACCGACTACCTGACAATGGCGTTGCTGAGCGTGCGCACCGTTTCGGTTTCTTACAAGAATCAACGCGCCAACACATTGCCCGGTTTCGCGCCCGGCACCAAGATTTTGGGTATGGAAAAATACGAGGATTTTTGGGCACCGGGTTGGGGTTACATTATGGGTCTTAATGACGAAGACTTCCATTACACGGCATCGGAGCGCGGTTGGCTCGTTGCCGACAGCACCCTCGCCACGCCCGTCAAATACACTCGCGGCAACAATCTCAACCTCCGCGTAGCCGTGGAGCCGATTAATACGTTCAGGATTGATGTAAGTTTCGATAGGACAATGCTTTACAATACCGAGGATTATTTCTTCTACACCGACGAGGGCTACAAGTCCACCAACAAAATCATCAGCGGCAATTACCGTATGAGTTACAATATGTTGCGCACGGCGTTCCACAAGGTTGGCGACGATTATTCTTTGGATACTTACAACGAGTTCTTGAAAAACCGCGAAATCATCGCCCGCCGCCAATCCTCCGACCGTATGGGGCATAATGGTTACAACGGCGTGCCGCAGGTGGACGAGGAGGGCAATCAGACCCACGGCGACTATCCCGACGGCTACTCCAACACGCATCAGGACGTAATGCTTCCGGCATTTCTCGCGGCGTATGCGGGCGGCAAGGCTGACAACATCGGACTCGACCCGTTCCTCAAAATTCCGCTGCCAAATTGGACTATCCGTTACAAGGGTTTGAGCAACGTTTCGTTCTTGAAGCAATACGTCCGCTCGGCGATGATTAACCACGCTTACCAATCCACTTACGCGGTCTCCAATTTCAAGAGCAACGCCAATTACAATTTCGACCAAGAGGACGAGATGGGCAACAGTTTTGCGCGTTACGACGCCAACAACCTCTTCATCCCGAAATACGAAATTGGTTCGGTAACGTTGGAAGAAAGGTTCAACCCGCTTATTGGCATCGACATTTCGTGGGTGAATATGATGAGCACCAAATTCGAATACCGCCGCACCCGCCTTATCACCCTCGCCTTTGCCAACTCCCAAATTTCGGAGGCATACAAGAAGGAATGGGTGATTGGATTTGGTTACAAGTTTGCGCAGTTGCCCTTCAACATCAAGACCGCCTCGGGCGTTACCCGCACCAAGAGCGACCTCGACCTCCGCGTGGATTTTGTAATCAACGACGACAAGACCATCCTCCGCGAGATTGAGGAACTTTACAACGAAATCTCCGCCGGTCAGCGCAGTTACTCCATCAAGTCCACCGCCGACTACCAAATCTCACAGCGTTTCAAAATCCGCTTCTACTACAACCACAACATCACGAATCCTTTGATATCCACGAGTTACAGGACGAGCAACATCAAGTTTGGATTCACGGTGTCGATGGGGTTAGATTAGGATTATGGAGTGCGGGCGGCTCGCCCGCCGAAAAAAATCCCGAAAATTTCTTTTTTGAAGTTTTCGGGATTTTTTGTGCAAAATTACTCCCTCATTTTTTGTTACTTTCAAAAAAAAAATGTTCCTTTGCATCGTTATAATAAAATTAAAATCACCGACGCTATGCAGAGCAGCGAACTTATCCGTTTTGACTATGCGATGAAAAAACTACTGAGAAACAAAGCCAACTTCGGCGTGTTGGAAGGGTTCATCGAGGTCATTTTGGGAAAAAAATGCAAGATACAAGCCATTCTCGAAAGCGAGGGCAACCAAGATACTTCCGAAGAGAAGTTCAACCGTGTTGACATCAAGGCGCAGGACGAGGACGGCGAAATCTTTATCGTGGAAGTACAGACCTCGCGTTACACATACTTCCTCGAAAGGATATTGTTTGGCGTGTCCAATGCCGTTACCGAGCAGGTAAAGAAGGGCGACGACTACGACCGCATCAACAAGGTATATTCCATTTCCATAGTCTATTACGACTTTGGCGAGGGCGACGACTATATTTACCGTGGCACTACTGAATTTCGCGGAGTGAGGACGGGCGACATTCTCCATTTCTCCCGCAAAGACGAACTCACCGAGGAGGAACTCGCCAAAGAAAAAGGAAAAACGAGTGGCAAGCCTCGCAAATACAAACTCAAAAAACAGACCGTCGGCGATTTGTTCCCTGAATTTATATTGTTGCGAATCAACGCTTTCCGCCCATCCATTGCCAACGCCTTGGAGGAATGGATGACCTTCCTCAAAGACAACAGTATCAAAGACGACACCTCTGTTCCTGGTCTTGTAGAAGCGAAGGAAGTTCTCAAACGCTCCAATATGACCGAGGCAGAGCGCAATATCTATCTCCGCCACATTGAAGCAATGCGCAACGAAAAGAGCGCGACCGACTATTCGTATGCGTCGGGCAAAGTGGATGGTCGTGCGGAAGGTCGTGCAGAAGGGTTGGCGGAAGGCTTAGCAGAAGGCGAGAAGAAAGGCGAACATCAAAAAGCCCTCTCCATCGCCCGTGCAATGAAACAGCACGGTGATGACATTGATTATATCGCAGCAATCACCGGCCTCACGCCCGACGAAATTGCCGCATTGTAAAACATACATAGAAATAATCTCTTTCCCGAAATTTTCTTTTTTGAGATTTTCGGGATTTTTTGTTACATTTGCGGCACGGTAAACATTAACATTTGCAAAAAAAATCAGATGACGAGGAAATTATTGGCGGCATTAATCATTATGTTGACGGCACTTTGCAACGTGGCGGTTGCTATAGGCTATCAACCCGTGCCGCGTGATACCACCTCGATAGTGTATATGAGCGGCAAGACGCTGTGTTACAACGATTCGGTAAAGATGTTCCTGCCGCTATCCACCCGCAACCTCAACGACTTCACGGTCAAGAGTTTCGGCATACGCGCCAAGTATATCGACTACAAAGTGCCGGCAAAACAGTATTTCCACATCGACCTCAATAAAAATCCTATCCACGAGCATTACCCGTGGGAGGTGCTGTTTCCGTTGCTGATGGCGGTGTTCTTAGTGCTGTTGGCGAGATTCTTCATGCCGGGGTACATAAGGGAGTTGTTCCTGATAATCGTTTATTACAACGCCTTCTCCAACAATGTCCGCGAGCGCAACGTCAACGCCGACCGCGCCAATTTTGCGCTGCTGGTCAATTACTTCATCAACGCCGCTCTCTTTATGATGGTGGCGTTATATAGGTACAACTATGTTTTTGGGACGGGTTTCATGACGTCGTTTACGTCGCTGCTGGTGCTTTTTGTGGCGGTGTATATGATCAAGAGGGTGATAAGTTACCTGTTTGCGCACCTCTTTGTCTGCGCCGACGTTTACGAGTTGCATTACAAAAACCTGACGTACCTATTGTGCAGCCTCGGCGTATTTCTTGTGTGCGCCAACGTGGGCAATCTGTACGTCAACATCCAGTGGGCGCACGACTGCGTCTTTTGGATATCCGCGTCAGGGATAGTTGTAGTGGAGATTTTAAAAATTTTGCGCTTAATTAAAATAATTGTTGACAAACATTTTCCTGTTTTCTATTTATTTTTGTACCTTTGCGCCGTCGAATTTTTGCCTGTTATGGTCGTTATCAAAGTGCTATCCCGTTGATAATGAACAAGGTAGAAAATCGGGAGAGAGGATAGAAAGAGATAACTTTTACTTAAAATCGCTTTATTTTGAAAATTTCGAGTATTTTGGTATCGCAGCCGAAGCCCACGACGGAAGGCAATGTCTATGTGGCGTTGGGTGAAAAACTGAAACTTACAGTGGGTTTCAGGCAGTTTATCAAGGTGGAGGGGGTAACTTCCAAGGAGTTCCGCTCGCAGCATCTCAACCTGCCCGACTTCAAGGCGGTGGTGTTCACGAGCAAGATTGGCGTTGACACCTACTTCAAGTTCGCCAAGGAGGTCAAGTTCAAAGTGCCTGAGGACCAACTCTATTATTGCTCCACCAAGGCGGTGGCTGATTATCTCCAAAAGTACATCACATACCGCAAGCGCAAGATTTTCTTTGGCGACAAGAGCGTTACGGAACTCACCGACTCCATCAAGAGGCACGGCACCGAAAACACTCTCGTGGTGCATAGCGACGTTTCGAGCGACGAGATTCCCAATTTCTTGGACAAACTCAAGGTGAAGCACTCTGAGGTGGTGCTTTACAAGACCGTGAGCGCGGATCTCGCCGACATGAAGGAGGAGTTTGACACGTATCAGGTGCTGGTGTTCTTCACGCCCGCTGGCATCCGCAGCCTCAAAGAGAATTTCCCCGATTGGCAACAGGGCGAGGTGAAGATTGCGGCTTTTGGTAGTTCCACGCAGGAGGAGGTCAAGAAACTCGGCTACCGTCTCGACATCGAGGCTCCCACCGAGGAGTGCAAGAGCATGACGAGCGCGTTGGAGAAGTTTATTGTTGCCAACAACAAGAAAAAATAACTTTAATATTTTGGGCAAGAATTACGGTTTTGCAAGGCAGGAAAAGTTAAAGAGTGTCGTCAAGATAGACCGGCTTTTCACGGGCGGACGTTCGTTTTGGATGTATCCGTTCGGGGTGCATTACCGTATTTATAACGAAGATGACGGTGCGGCGTGCCAGTTGCTTGTGTCGGTAGGCAAGCACTTCTTCAAGCACGCCGTGGACCGCAATAGAATCAAACGCCTTGTCCGCGAGGCGTACCGTCTCAACAAGTCCGCGCTCGTAGATGCAGTATCCAAGTCGGGCGTACATCTCGATTTTGGACTTGTATATAAATCCAAACAAATTCCTGATTATAAGACCGTTGAGACAGCGGTAAAGCAGATATTGGAGAGGCTGGCTGATATGGCGGGAAAGGTAGATTTCTCCTAAAAAAAAAACAGGCAAATCATTCTTTTATGACTTTCCTGTTTTTTTTATTCAATAAATTGGTTTCTCTATGGTAAATTTTAGTTTCCCGACGGCATTAGTTTGTTGCCGCCAATTGTGATGTACGACGGGAAT
>CAMJWL010000214.1 GCA_946409405.1 uncultured Bacteroidales bacterium | reverse complement strand
CGCTGTCAATATGCCCGATGATATTCGGCTCGTCCTTGAATCTTGGTGTAAAATTGCTCATATCAATGAAAATCACCGAATATTTGTTCAGGTGCGTTTCAAATGTAGGATCGTTGGCAATCTCTAAATCCGCAAACAATGGGCGCGAATCGCACGACTTGTCGTAATACGCGCTAAGCATTTTTGCCGCCATAGATTTTCCAAACCTGCGGCATCGACTTACGCAAGTAAACTTATATTCAGTGTCAAGCGTCCTGTTAACAACGCCAATCAGTCCCGACTTGTCCACGTATTCGCTGTTGCGTGCCGTGCGGAAACCATTGTTGCCTAAATTGATATAGAGTCCCATAATATTCTAATATTATCCATCAATCATACATCAACTGATAATCCTTCTTCCTGCCTCGTGTCCAAAATTCTTGCGGAACTGCCTTCCAATTGCCCAAGGCGTGGGGGGAGACGACGCGTTTTTCCTCGATGTGCTTCATAATGATGTATCGGAGGTCTTTGACGGAGGAGGCGACGATGCGGTCGAGGAGTTGCTCGTGCGGGATGCCCGCGCCTTCGGTGAGGTGTCCGCCGCCGCCGTTGCCACGGTAGGAATTGATGGCGACGGTATAGGTGGCGTCAAGGTTGAAGGGGCGGCCGTCCATAAAGCCGAGGATGGTGATTTTTTCACCGGCGGGCTTTTGGAGGTCCACGGTGTAGCGGATGCCCGACGCGGAGGAGTAATTGTAAAACTTGCCGGCGGTGCGGTTGTTGCCCTTCTCATCGACTTCAAAAAGCACCAAATGATCCTTGCGGTCGCTCATCTCGTTGAACCACGACGAATATGAATATTCAAGGTAGCCAAGGATTTCGCGCCCCGTGAGTCGCATCGTATATAACAGATTTTCAAACTTGTACAACTTAAACATATCACGGATGCACACCACGCCTTTCGAGACTTTGGAATCGAACGTCAACGGCGCGGCAAAGGAAATGTCTGCCCCCGTCTCCTCCAACTGTATGCTGTGTATCAAATCCACAAACGCCGAATTACCAAACATCGCGTCCCTCGAACTTACTGTCCTTGTGAACTTTGCGATTGGTTTGGAGACATAATCCTTCACGATGTGGATATATTTGCTGTAACGGCGCATCATCTCGCGGTCGGGTTCGCAGGAGTTCATCTCCATAATGAGGCCCGTGATTTTTTTGTCGATAATCTTGTCGCCGTCCTTCTTTACTTGGATGGAGGCAACGGCGGCGAGGCGGGCGCAGTTTTTGGGGTCGAGGATTATGACGCGCTGACCCTCGCTGTTGCGCACCACGGTATTGGCCTCCTGATGGTCGTGTCCAGCAAATATGAGGTCGAAGCCCGGCACTTGCGTCGCCACAAGGCTCGATGCGTTTTCATTCATAAAATCTTGGTCGGAGCGGTTGTTGTAGGTGCTGTCAACCCCCGAATGGAACAGCCCGACCACAATGTCGGCGTGCTCTTGCTCCTTGACGACCTTCACCCAACGGCGGGCGGTCTCCACCATATCCTTAAACTCCATTCCCGTCCATAGGTATTCGGGCAGCCAAGTAGGTATGGAGGGCGTTATAAGTCCAATAATCGCAATCTTGACACCGTGGCGGTCGAGTATCGTATATGGCTGAAAATAAGGCTCGTCTGTGCCCTTGTGGACGGCGTTTGCGGCAAGCCACGGGAATTTAAAATCCTTGATTAACTTATCGTAAACCTCGTGCCCGGTCTCGATGTCGTGGTTGCCGACGCTCGCCGCATCGTATCCCATAAAGTTCATCACGTCGGCGCAGATGTGGGTGCCGTCGTAATTCTCGTAGTTGGAATAATAAACCACGGGCTGACCTTGGAGAAAGTCGCCATTGTCGAGGAGTATCACGTCCTGACTCTCCACGGCACGTTGCTCCTTGATGTATGTATATACCTGCGCCAACGACGTATTGAGAGGCTCGTTCTCAATGAAGTCGTATGGGAATATCGCCCCGTGGACGTCGCTCGTCGCTATTATCTTAATCCGTACTATTTCCGGCACTGTTGTCTGTTCCATTATTGATGTGTTTTTGAAATTCCAAAGATACATATAATTATTGGATATTGTGGCATCAAATAGGCAAATTTTTTTTAAGTATTTTGCGTACACATCACCAACTATGTAATAAACAAAACGTTAACAGACGGGAAAATTATTTATAAAAGATTAATACAGCGTTAATAATTATGTCAGATACCCGATATAATTTTGCAGCGTGAATCAAGGAAATAATTGTCTTTTCATATATTAGGTTTAGGTTATAGATTTGTAGCAAAAAAGCGGACCCGATTTTGAGTCCGCTTTTTGTTATTCTAAGGGGTTGTAGAGGCTAATTATCAAAGTTCTGCGCCATTTTGCGGCTTCTCCTTGCGCTCCACGGTATAGACCTTGTTTTCGGCGTACATCGCCACACGGGTGATTTTGCCGTCGGCATTGCGATCCATATCAAAATAAACGTTGGGCACAAAACGCCTTGCAACATATTTCAAAGCCTTGCCGCACGCAAACCAAAATTTTTTCCTGTGGCGGTGCTTCTTGTCCTTGGTATTGTTGTCGTCATAATCATCATTCAAATCATCAAACGGCAATATCTCCACCTGGGGTGCGGACGGCTCGTCCGCCACGATAGGCAGCGACGTCGTATCTTGGAGCGCGGACGGCTCGTCCGCCACAACAACCTCCACGATTTCAACCGGCACCTCAACCATATCATCGCACCATACCTCTTCGTCGATGATGTCCTCAGATTTGTTCGGGACGGTGGTTTTGGTGTCTGCAACATTGTTTTGGCGTGATATTTCATCCTCTTCTTGGTGTGGCAGGCGAGCCGCCTGCACTCCATCCTCTCCTTGGCGGGGCAGGCGGGACGCCTGCGCTCCATCACTGGCGGGACGAGAATTGTCAACTGCAACCGACGGGGTGGCGGGCGGAAGTATCGACACGGTGGCTTTGTTGCCTATTGAAAACCAAACCATCAGACCAACGACAGCGGCTGCCGCTGCATACGGTGCGAGCCGCCGCCAAATCGGAAAAACCATCATACGCCTCTTATCTGGACACTCGATTTGTTCGGCGGGGAGGATGGTCTTGGAATACAACTTTGCAACGCGGTCGCACTCCTCGCTTTCGTATTTCATACGGCTGTATGCCAACTGTTCGGCGGGGGTGGCTACGTGTTCGAGGTTCAGGACGGCGAGACGGTCGAAGTAAGGCACGTCAGGCTCGTCGTAATCGCTCGTATGGCGGAGGGAGTCGGCAAGGTTGGCAGGTACAGCAATATCAGTATCCTCGTCAAGGACGGGACTGCCCAAAAAATCCTCCAACTCGGCGCGGTACTCGGGATGAGCATTGAGGAAACAATGCACCTCGCGACGCTTTGCCTCGTCGAGATTGCCCTCGCAATAGTCGAGGAAATATTCTTCGTAATTATCTGTCGTTATCATACTGCTTCCTCCATATTTGCTGAATAAATACCCTGAGATTCAAGTTGACGGCGCAGGAACGTCCGCCCCCTGAATATATAAACTTTCACCTGACTGAGCGAAAGCCCCGTGATTTCGGCGATTTCGTCGTAGGAATAGCCTTCGTAGTCGCGGAGCATTATGACGCTGCGTTGGTCGGGCGGAAGTTTGGCAACAGCCGCGTCGAGCACTTCCTTGATGTCGGTGTATTGGCGGAAGGCGGTCTGCACGGTGTCAAAACCGTCCATCAACGGCCTTTCGTGCATCTTGCGGCTGTGGTCAATAATCAAATGATATGCCGCCGTGAAGATGTACGACTTTGCCTTGGCGTTGTCGATGTCCTTGTGCCGCTCCCACAGCCTCGCAAACGCCTCCTGCACTATATCCTTACTGCCGTCGGCGTCCCGCAGGTTCTTGAAGACAAACCTGTAAACGCCGTCGGCATAAAGGTTGACGCAGTTGTTGTATTCTGTCGTGTCCATATTGTTGCATTGTTTTTAATCTATCAAAAACCTTGCTCCTATCGAAATCGGGTACAACTCTGGGCCGTGATTGTGCTTGAAGAGTTCCATCGGCGAATAGTTGCAGTACAACTCAAATCTACGGTAACCAATGCCAAACGTACAGGCGTAGCGCAGCAAATTGGTCTCAAAATCGTTGCGGTTGCGGTTCACCTTGCGGTCGTCGTCTATCTTATAGACTTGCTTTTCGCGGCTGCCGATGCGGAGCGAACCTTCAATACCAGCACTCAGGATAAAGGGGTTGTAGTAGTCGCCAAGCCGCCATTCCATAGTGAGCGGTATCGAGATGTATTGCTGACGGAGATTGTGCTTCTTGAACTCAACGGGCTTGCCGTTGCTGCCAATGGGAATATTGTCGAAGTCGGCGGTAATCACGCCATCTTCTTTCACGAGGTTGAAGGTGTGCTCGAAGGAGTAGTGGCGGAGACGGTAGTCAAAACCCAAATCCATAGCCATAAAGCGTGTGAACTTCCACCTGTGTATGGTGGTGTAGAATCCCAACTCTATGCTGCGACCGCTGTTGAGTTCCATAAACTTTTCCTTCGGATTGTCGATTTCGTCGTCATCGTTGATGAAGTTGTTGATGCCAATGTAGAAATACGTGTTGTCGTCGGAGTCGAGGCTGAAATCGTGGTGGCGACGCTCGCGGCTGAACTTGACATTGTAATCATAACGACGATTATGCCCGTTGTGTCTGCCGTATTTAAAATTAGTGGTGTCGTACTGATAAGATGGATTACCATCTACAACTACAACTGTGCTGTCAGAATCGACGGTAACAGATGTCGAAAACTTCAACCTGTCGCCTTCCCTGACATTAACAGTGTCGCTCAACAGACTGTTGTCCCAAATCTTGAACGTGCTGCGCGTCGTCGACGATTCGTAGAGGAACGCGGGGGTCTTGACGTGCTGTGTGGTGGGCGTGGTGCGTATCTCGATGTCGCCGTCATGGTACTCGTAGGTTACCGGCGTGGAGAAGAAGGAGAAGTCGCCATACTTGACATTTACCGTGGTGGGCGTCTGGACAAAATAGAAGTCATCAACAGTGATGGTCTTGTGAAGAGTTGACGACGATACAAGGCGGCTGACACGATTGTCGAGGTAATTTTCGAGGTCGTCAAACATGTCCTCGATGTCGTCCACAACGTCTTCACGGTCGTCCGCATCGCCAATTGCAATCAGCGAATACACCTTGTCTGCAATGTTTTTGCGGTACTTTTCGACCTCAGTCTTCACAGTC
>CAMJWL010000213.1 GCA_946409405.1 uncultured Bacteroidales bacterium | reverse complement strand
TACGCCAAACTCGACCATCTTATCCGTTTGGAAAAGGACAACAATTTCCGCGATTCGATTATCAAAAAAATCATCGAACAGGGCTTTATTTACGAAAAAATCAACACCCATTTCCCTGCGTCATCGGTGGTGAAGTTTGAGAATTTTACAAGTTTGCTTTACTATTATGGAATGTTGACAATTTCGGGAACGAGGGGATTGAGCGCGATACTTTCGATTCCAAATAATAATGTAAGAACGCAGTATTACAGATACTTACAGGAAGAATACGACAAATATTTGCCCGTCAACATCAACGAATTGAACCTTACTTTCGACAATGCCGCGCTTGATGGCGATTATAAGGAAATGTTCACGTACATTGCCCAGGCTTACAAAAATGCCTCGGTCAACCGCAACACTATCGAAGGCGAGCGGACAATCCAAGGATTTTTTATGGCGTATTTGGCAATGAATCCGTATTACCTTATGCATCCCGAAATTGAACTCAATCACGGCTACGGCGACATTTTCTTAATGCCCGACACAAGGTTTGATTTTGTAAACCATTGCTATCTCGCTGAGTTTAAGTATCTTAAAACTAACTGCGAACCCAAGGACGAAACAGATGCCTTCGCCGCCGCCAAAGCGCAGTTGGACTTCTATGCCGCTGACAGCAAGATTGTTAAGATGATTTCAAATTCAAAATTGCACAAGATTGTGATGATATTCAAGGGCGGCGATTTGGTGAAGTTGGAGGAGGTGTAATGACACCTCTAATATTTCTTAAACCAACTCCGAACCTTCATTTTAAGCACGCCCCAAACTGCCTCGCCGAATATTCCGCTACTCATTTTTGACGAGCCTTGTTTGCGGTCGGTGAAGATGATGGGCACTTCCTTGATTTTGAATTTCTTTTTCCAAGCGGTGAATTTCATCTCGATTTGGAAGCCGTAACCCTTCATACGGATGTCGTCGAAGTCGATGGCTTCCAACACTTTGCGCGAGTAACATTTGAACCCCGCCGTGGTGTCCTTGATTTTCATACCTGTAACCAACCTCACGTACATCGACCCAAAATACGACATCAATACGCGACCCAAGGGCCAATTGACAACGTTGACCCCCGAAATGTAACGGCTGCCGATGCTCATATCGTAACCGTCTGTGGCACAAGCGTTATAGAGGTTAATCAAATCCTGTGGCGGATGCGAAAAATCCGCGTCCATCTCGAAAATATAGTCGTAGCCGTTTTCCAACGACCATTTGAAACCGGTGATATACGCTGTGCCGAGACCGAGTTTGCCCGGACGCTCAATCATAAAGAGCCGCCCCGCATATTCCGGCATCAGCGAGCGCACTATGTCTGCCGTGCCGTCGGGCGAATTGTCCTCGATAATCAGCACGTTGAAACCGCCATCCAAAGACATCACCACGCGGATGATAGCCTCGATGTTTTCTTTTTCCTTGTAAGTAGGAATTATAACTATCTTTTTGTCTTCTGCCACAGTTTGTCAAATGTTTTACACTTATTAATATAGTACCGCCACACAATGCTGCCGTCCAACATTCCGGCGGGGATTTTTTGCGACGCTTTCGGCAACTCTTTGCGCTGCCGTGCGAGTCGCGGGATGTTGCCATAAAACGCAAAATGCGCCCTCACAACAGCCCAAAAGAATTTTGGTTTTAGTTGCAACAAATACACCATTGCTGACATTCCGTCCAAAACCATTCGCGCCCAAATTCTGAATATCAGGCAACTTTTGGGCAAGTTTTTCGCCATCATCCACAGCGAGTTGCGGTAGTTGAGGAACAGTTTGCGCGGGCTACCTTGATTGAGCGTTGCGCCGCCAAGGTGAAAGACTTCGGCATCGTGGCAAAAAGCAACTTTCAAGCCGCTGTTTTTGACCCGCCAACAAAAATCAATCTCCTCCATATGCGCAAAAAACGCTGCGTCCAATCCGCCGAGCGACTTATAAACGCTTTCCCTCACAACCATAAACGCGCCCGACGCCCAAAAAATTTCGCCGTCTTGTTCGTACTGACCATCGTCGCGCTCCACTGTGTCGAGAATCCGCCCACGGCAAAACGGAAATCCATACTTGTCGATGAATCCGCCCGCCGCGCCCGCATATTCAAATTTGTCGGGTTCGCGCAGTGATTTTATTTTTGGGACGGCAACTGCAATATCTTTGTCGCCATCCATCATCCTGATTACCGGCGATACGGCATCGGATTTGAGCATCACGTCGCTGTTGCAAAGTACGTAATAGTCATAGCCTTCCAACTGCGCCAACGCTCTGTTGTAACCCTCCGCAAAGCCATAGTTTTTGTCAAGTACAATTGTCCTCACGTCCGCAAACTCCGTAGCCATTACCTGCATTGAAGCGTCCGTGGAACAATTGTCGGCAACAATTACATCCGTAAAACCATTGCCACAATGCTCCAAAACCGTCGGCAAATACTCTTTCAAAAGTCCTTCGCCGTTCCAATTCAATATGACGAGCGCGGTTTTCAAGTTATGTTTCGTTTTATCAGTGATAGATAAGCGTCGATAATCTTGACATCGTTGCCTACAAATGCCGCAAAGTCTGATTTGTTGTGGGTGATTATCGCATCACATTTTACTTTTTTTGCTATTGAATACTGTATAATGTCCTCAATATCAACAAAATCCGAATGTGAATTGTACAATTCAAAACTGTTTGCTATCTCCTTTTCTGTCAAACTGATTATTGTAAATTTCTTTACAAGTTCTTGCAGACGGTCGATCTCACAACGCTTTTCTTCCTTGCTTTTCTTTTTTCTCGATTGGATTAGCGACACAGTTTGAGCCACAGACAATGCAGAGATGTAAAGGTTGTTTTCGTATCTGACATCCGTTAGATACTTGGCAATCTTTATTTCTTCACTCTGTTGCGAACAGTAGTTCATCAGGACGTTGGTGTCGAGATAAACCGAAACTATTTTATGTACTTTGCTCATACAAAAATAAGTTTGTCGAATTGTTTCTTTTCTTCTTCGGAAACCACGTCAAGGTTTGCCTTGACAAAATCGTCCAAAGCATCTTCAATTACGACTTTCTTAGGTGTATTTGTACGCTGCAAAACAAGTTCAAGCAACGCCTTGCGCTGTTTGATTATCTCCTTTTTTTCATCTTTTGACATAATCGTAATGTTTTTATTATCAATTAATTGTCAATTAATCTATGCTATCCACAATCTCCGCCTTGATATTCGGCTTTTTCTCCACGTACTTGCTCATTTCGGCAATCTTGTCGCGGAACTTCCACGTCAGGTAGATGATGACGCCGCCTGCAATTATCAAGCCTGTTGCAATCATTTGAGCCTGAGTAACTTCCATACCGAATACGTGAAATTTGTTGTTGACCCTGATGCTCTCTATCAACAGCCTTTCAACGCCCTGCAACGACAGGTAAATGCCGAACAACATTCCCGGCAATTTCACCTTTTTGTTGAGCAAGAAGAAGCATAACGCAAAGATTGTCAGCATCATCAATGTTTCATACAACGATGTTGGGAACACTGCGGTTGCAAGTTCGTGGCAATGCTCGCCGTCGCAGCCCTCGATTTTTGGACCCGAATTGATTACGTTGTTTGGGAACGTTGACGCCCACGCCCAATCTGGCAGCCACGACGGACATTCTGACGTATTTTCGATGCCCCAACAGCCGTCGCCCGACAGTTGACAGCCGATGCGCCCCATTGCATAGCCGACGGGAATGCCGCACGCTGCGCAGTCGAGGGTATGAAAACTACTTAAATTGTTTTTTCTAAGATACCACGCGCCGGCAAAACCGCCCACAATCAAGCCTCCGAAAAACGTAAGTCCGCTGAAAGATGTCAGTTCGCCGATTGGGTCTGCCACAAACCTGTCCCAATTTTCAAAATTGTGGAACAACTTTGCGCCCAACAGTCCAAAAATGCCCGTTACTACCAACAGGTTGCCCGCCATCTGATGTGGCATTGTCCTGAGTATCACTTGTTTGGGCTTCGGGAGAGCGCGTTTGTTCTTGTCGCGCCAAGTGAAATATGCCGACGCCGCACCCACGAGGAGACCGCCCCACCAACAGCCGCGCCCCGATATGAGAAAATCTTGCGCGTTGGAGGCAAACTCCCTGTAATTCAGTATGATGTCCACCAATTTGTAGCCAATCAGGAAGGCGATTACAAAGGAGATGATGATGTCCTTTGCCGTTGGTTTTTCGCCGACGGTAACCACCTTATATATTGCGCCCACCTGACCAAGCCGCTCCTTGCGTTTGTATTCAAGATTCATTATCAACGCGCCCACGAGGAACGCCATCGCCACAAAAAAACCATACGTCTGCACCGGCAACGGGATGTTGACTCCAAACCATTCGCGCAACGCATCGCTCAACGTGGCGTAACTCATTAACGTAAAATTCATTTTAAATACGTGCTTTTAATTTGAAGTCGTAAAATTACACATTATTTTTCATATAATTGCAAAAAACTTTTGCCAACTGCAATTTTATTTATAATTTCGCAGTTAGCGTTAACATTATTAACATATAATAACTATGGAAAACAAAATCGCCGGATGGCTTATCCTGCATACAGAAGGCAGGGAGACAGCAAGTTACGAACTTCACGTCGGCAAAAACCGCATAGGCCGCATAGCCACCGCCAACAATCCCGACATCCCGGTTGCGGACGATATGTTCGTGAGCCGCAACCACGCCGTGCTTGTAGTGCGCGTCAACGACCGTTATCAATACGAATACCTCCTCGCCGACAATGCCGAGGTGCAGGGAAAACCCTCTATGAATGGCACTTACATCAACGGCGACACCACGAGGCTCGGCGACAAATATGTTTTTCTCCACGACGGCGACACGATTCAGGTGGGCGTCACCAAGTTCGTCTTGAAGACCGCAGAAGTTGCCATCACCGTGGACGACGCCGTAAAACTAACCCAAAAACTCGGCTACACCGAAACCGTGGACGTTTCCAAGCCGGGGGTTGTGCTGAGGAAAAGGGTATAGAAGTTGTCCTACGGACTTTTTGGGGAGTGTCCTGACGGACAGAAATTTTTCAAAATTACAAAAAAAATTTTTCAAAATTTACAACTTTAAATGCTTTGTTAATTTTGTAAAAAACAATTTTGTAAAATTTTGAACCAAATTTTGTATAATTTCTCGCGAAGCGACTAAAACATATCGCGAAGCGATTATAATAAATTATGCTATTGAGAATGAAACGTATTTTATTGACAATCATAATGTTGTTGTCGGTGTGGCTTACGGCG
>CAMJWL010000212.1 GCA_946409405.1 uncultured Bacteroidales bacterium | reverse complement strand
TACGGCAACACCAAGCAAATCAACGAGGAAATCATCCGCGATTTTGTGAAGGTGAACCCCGACGTGCATTGCATCGCGCTGAGGTATTTTAATCCGATAGGCGCGCATCCGTCGTCGCTGATTGGCGAATTGCCGGTGGGTGTTCCCGCAAACCTTGTTCCCTTTATCACGCAGACGGCAGCGGGAATTAGGGAGTGTCTGAGCGTTTTTGGGGACGATTACAACACCCCCGACGGCACGGCTATCCGCGACTACATCGACATCATCGACCTCGCTAACGCCCACATTGCCGCCATCAACAGGATGGAACAGGGCAAGCAGAAGGCAGGATTGGAGTTTTTCAACATCGGCACGGGCAACGGATTGTCGGTGTTGCAACTCATCAAGACTTTCGAGGAGGCTACTGGCGTGAAACTCAATTACAAGATAGTGGGACGCAGGGAAGGCGACATCGAGAAGGTTTGGGCAGATACGACGTATGCTAACAAGGAACTCGGATGGAAGGCTGTGGTGCCGCTGAAAGAGACGCTGAGGAATGCGTGGAAGTGGCAGGAGAAGATAGGGAAATAAAGGCGGGAATGAAATTCCCGCATAATGGACAGGACATAAGATCGGGAATGAAAGAACCGAGTAATAAACAGACAATATTATGGAAATATACTATGAAATAAAGCCCCTGCGGAAAAGGCTGGAAGTGCTGCGCAAGCAGGGGAGGAAGATTGGTTTTGTGGCGACAATGGGTGCGCTGCATGACGGACACGCCTCGTTGGTGGAGGCAAGCAACAGGGACAATGACGTTACGGTAGTGAGCGTTTTTGTGAACCCGACACAATTCAACAATCCGGAGGATCTGGCAAAGTATCCGCGAGATTTGCAGGCGGACATCAAGGTGCTCGAAGACAATGAGGCGGACATACTCTTTGCGCCGTCGGAGACCGAGATGTACCCGGAGGAGGACACTCGTCAGTTTGAACTCGGCGCAGTGGCTGAGGTGATGGAAGGCAAATACAGACCGGGGCACTTCAACGGCGTGTGTCAGGTGGTGAGCAAGTTGCTCTCGATTGTTGAGCCAGACAAAGCCTACTTCGGGCAGAAGGATTTTCAGCAGATTGCGGTGATTAGGGCAATGGTGCGCAAGTATATGCCGGGGTTCAAGGGTCAGATAGTTTCGTGTCCCATCAAGAGGGAGGCGGATGGTCTTGCGCTGTCGAGCCGCAACCAATTGCTGACACCCGAACAGAGGACGTCGGCGTTGCTGATTTCCAAGACTTTGTTTAAAGCCAAGGAGATGAGCGACAACGGCTCTACACAGGCGCAGATTGTGGATTTCATCAAGAAGTCTATTGCAACGGACGCTAATCTCTGTCTCGAATATGTGGAGATTGCCGACCGCGACACATTGCAGCCTATCACGACAGACAAGCCCGTCAACGCCGTTATTTGCATCACAGTATATGACGGCAAGGTACGTCTTATTGACAACATCCTACTTTAAGAGATGAACATAGAGATACTTAAATCAAAAATCCACCGTGTAACGGTAACGGAGGCCAACCTCGACTACATCGGTTCTATCACCATTGACGAGGCGTTGATGGATGCCGCCAACATCATTCCAAACGAGAAGGTTCAGGTGGTGGACGTCAACAACGGCGAGCGCATTGAGACTTACGTCATCAAGGGCGAGCGCGGTTCGGGCTGCGTATGCCTCAATGGTCCTGCGGCACGCAAGGTGGCCGTGGGCGATATTGTAATCATAATGTCGTATGCGTCGATGGACTTCGAGGAGGCAAAGAGTTTCAAGCCGGCGGTGGTGTTCCCGGATACAAGGACCAACAGGTTGGTGTGAAAGGGGTCGCCGCCCGAGGGCGGCTTGGCGTACCATGAATTGAAAGAATGATAAAGAATTAAAAGAATTTTTGGGTGAACGGAAATTCTTTTAATTCTTTTCTGTTCTTTTTTGGGAGAGGAGAAAGGGCGGAAATGAAATTTCCGAATAAGGGACAGGACACTTTAATTAAGAGATTGGAAATGACGAAATTAGAGATTGTTAAGAATAAGATATTCAGGGCGGCGGATGCGGAGTATCTGCGGATGCTGGCAGTGTGGAGTTTTAAGGGCGAGACGGTGGTGTTTACTAACGGATGCTTCGATATTTTGCACCGGGGACACGTGGAATATCTCGCCGAGGCTGCACAATATGGCACAAGGCTCGTTGTGGGTCTCAATAGCGACGATTCGGTAAGGCGTTTGAAGGGCGATACACGACCAGTGAACGATTGGACGGCTCGCGCCGAGGTTTTGGCGGCGTTGGGATGCGTGGATGCAGTGGTATGTTTCGACGACGACACGCCAATACGGTTGATTGAGGCGACAAGGCCACGGTTTCTCGTTAAAGGCGGGGACTACAAGGCGGAGGATGTCGTCGGGTACGATTTTGTGAAGTCAATCGGCGGCGAGGTGAAGATTATTGAGTTCGTGGATGGGTACTCGACGACAAGGACATTGCAAAAATTAGCGGCAAGTTAAATCTCATTGAACTCGTCCTCAACGTAATGAACATTGCCCCGGATGCGCTCATAGACGGCGAAGAAGTAGGGGTAATCGTTTTTCTCGTCGGCTTTGAACTCGTCGGAGACGGAATTGATGCGCCAATGGTCGATGTCGATTTCGGGGAAGAAGGTGTCGGCATCTTCAAAATGATGGCGGATGCAAGTGACGTAGAGTTTGTCGGCGTGGTCAAAAAACGCCTTATAAATACTCTCGCCGCCAATCACGAAGACGCGCTGACTGTTTTTGACAACGCGCAGACCCAACACCTCCTCAACGCTCTCGCACGTAATCGCGCCGTCGAGGATGTAATTTTCATCGCGGCTGAGGACGATGTTCACGCGCTTTGGCAACGCGCCGTTTGGCAGCGACTCGTATGTCTTGCGCCCCATAATGACGGGGCAGCCGGATGTCAGCGACTTAAAATTCTTCATATCGCCGGAAAGATGGCAGAGCAATTCGTTGTTCCTGCCGATGCCGTTGCGCTCGTCAACAGCCACTATCATACAAAGTTCCATATTTCTAAACGTAAATTATTATGTTTCAAGCCGCCTTACGGCGACTTTCTTTTTTTAACATCAATTACCGTCAATTTTAATTAAATTACCGTCAATTTCTTTTCCACCATTTTCCACATCAATTTCTTTTGGCTTCAACAACATAAAAAATTGACGATAATTGACGATTAAATTCCCGGTAATTTTCGTTTAAAGAAAAATTGCCGCCGCAAGGCGGCACTATCTTCGTTTACGAATGCAAAATTACAAAAATTTTGTGAAAAAATTTGCGTTATCGTGAAAATAGTATTATCTTTGCAGCG
Organism: uncultured Bacteroidales bacterium; assembly: GCA_946409405.1. GTDB lineage: Bacteria > Bacteroidota > Bacteroidia > Bacteroidales > UBA3824 > UBA3824. The sequence continues at coordinate 1,903 of CAMJWL010000212.1, read as the reverse complement.
AAAATTTTGAGGGTACGAAGTTTTGAGAATCCAAATTTACATTTTGGGTTCTCAATATTTTTTTATTCTCTCAAAAAACTGATTATTAACAAAATATTACATCAAATGGCACAAGTAACATACCTCACTGAGGAGGGAATGAAAAAACTCAATGACGAACTCAACCGCCTTATCGCTATCGAGAGGCCCAACATATCGCGTCAAATCGCCGAGGCTCGCGAAAAAGGCGACCTCTCTGAAAATGCAGAGTATGACGCTGCAAAAGAGGCTCAGGGAATGTTGGAACTGAAAATCGCAAAGTTGCAGGAGACCATCAAAAACTCCCGCGTGCTCGACAAGAGCCAAATCCAATCGGACAAGGTGCAGATTCTCAGCAAGGTGAAACTCCTCAACGTCAAGATGAAGAAGGAAGTAACCTACACAATCGTTGCCGGCAGCGAGGCAAACCTCAAAGAGGGCAAAATCTCCATCGAGACCCCCATTGCAAAGGGCTTGCTCGGCAAGAAGGTGGGCGAATCCGCCAAAATCAAGGTTCCCGCAGGCGAACTCGAATTCAAAATCCTCGAAATTGGTATTTAAAGAGTAAAGTATCATGACAATATTTTCAAGAATCATCGCCGGTGAAATACCGTGCTACAAAATAGCCGAGAACGACGAGTTTTTTGCGTTCTTGGACATCAACCCCATCGCAAAGGGACACACACTCGTAGTACCCAAGGAAGAAGTTGACTACATCTTCGCCATCGACGACGCCAAACTCGGACGCTTTATGGCATTTGCAAAGAAGGTTGCCCTCGCCATCGAGAAGGTAATCCCCTGCAAGAAGGTCGGCGTGGCTGTTGTGGGCATCGAAGTGCCGCACGCGCACATCCACCTCGCGCCCCTCAACAATGTCGGCGATATGTCGTTTGAACACAAGATGACTCTCCCGAAAGAGGAGATGGAAGACATCGCCGCCAAAATCCGCGCTAACGTAGCATTGTAAGCATTATGTCGGAAATAGAAGCATTAATACTCGGCTTGGTGCAGGGCTTGACGGAGTTTTTGCCGGTGAGTTCGTCGGGACATCTCCAAATAGGTCAGCACTTTATGAACATCAACGAGGGCGGACTGACTTTTGACGTTACCGTCCACGTAGCAACAGTATTGGCGACCCTCGTCATCCTCCGCAAAGAGATTTTGGAGATAATCAAGGGCTTTTTCAAACCGTTGGCTCCGGCGGAAGAAGGCGTTTCGCTTTGGCACAGGCTCAACGACCATCAGCGTTACGTAATCCTGATTGTAATCTCAATGATACCCGTGGGCATAGTTGGACTGTGTTTCAAGGATTATGTAGAGGCAATATTTGAGGGCAGTTTGGTAGTGGTAGGTTGCTGTCTGATAGTAACATCCATCTTGCTCGCGCTCACGCATTTTTACCGTCCGCAGGAGAAGGAAAACATCTCGCCGCTCCACGCCTTTATAATAGGCATTGCACAGGCTGTGGCAGTACTTCCCGGTCTCTCTCGCTCAGGCTCCACGATTGCAACGGGACTTTTGCTCGGCAACAAGAAGGAGTCGTTGGCGCAATTCTCGTTTCTGATGGTGATACCGCCTATTTTGGGCGAGGCGTTGTTGGAATTGAGACACATAATAGCCCCGAGTCAAGAATATTTGGCAGAACACGCCGCCGACCTCGTTAGCATACCTACAACGGCACTTTTGACGGGCTTCATCGCGGCATTCGTGAGCGGATGCTTCGCCTGCAAATGGATGATTCAGATGGTCAAGAAATGCAAGTTGATATACTTCGCAATCTACTGTTTCATTATGGGCATCGTTTGTATGGTGATTGCATAAACCTTTTTGAATTTCAACTGTCAAAAAACACGAAAGACATATCCATTGTTTTTCGTGTTTTTTT
>CAMJWL010000211.1 GCA_946409405.1 uncultured Bacteroidales bacterium | reverse complement strand
AAACTTGATGACCGAACCCAAATGCAACAATCCAAACAGCACCAAAAGCACGCCCGCCAACATTGTGGAGACCATCAATCCAGACAGTCCATATTGCTGCACGATGCCATAGACGATGACGATGAACGCGCCCGTAGGCCCGCCAATCTGCACGCGGCTGCCGCCCAAAAAAGAAATCAGGAAGCCGGCGATAATAGCCGTCACAAGTCCCTGAGCCGGGTTGACGCCAGACGCCACGGCAAACGCAATTGCCAACGGCAACGCCACGATGCCAACGATGATGCCCGCCAAAAGGTCGGACTGAAACATTTTCTTTGTGTATCCCTGTTTGAGAACAGAGAACAATTCGGGTTTAAATACGCTTTTCACTGTTTTGTATTCCTTTTAAAAAAACGGTGCAAAGGTATAAACCCAACGTGTATTGTATTTTGCGGTTTGATTAAGAAATATTTAAATTTTTTACGTTTCCAACATCCCCGACGGCGTAACGCCGAACTGCTTTGTGAAACATCTCGTGAAATATTTTGGGTCGTTGAAACCGACCTCGTAGGCGATTTCGGAGATGTTCATATTGTGGGTGATGCGGTTTTTGATGATGAGGTCGCGGGCTACTTTGAGACGGTAAGCACGGATGAAAGGCCCTGCGCTTTGTTGCGTGAGGGCTTGCATCTTCTTGTTCATAAACGTCTTGGAGACGCCCATTTGCGTGATGAGTTCGTTGACATCAAAATCGGGTTCGCGGTAGTTTTCCTTAATGATTTTCAAAACCTTGTCGATGAACTTCTTGTCGTAGGAATCTTCGGGAATGTTGAGGCTCTCGGAATCCATATTGTCGCGGAATTTCTGACTAAACTTGCGGCGGTTTTCAATCAGGGAAAGAATTTTGGCTTTGAGAGCCGCCTCGTCAAATGGCTTTGTGATGTAGTCGTCAACACCCTTGCGGAAACAGTCGAGCAACGATTCGCGACTTGTCTTGGCGGTGAGGATGATGATTGGAATGTGCGAAATGTCGCTGTCTTGACGGACATTTTGGGCGAGGGTAACGCCGTCCATACCGGGCATCATCAAGTCTGAGAGAATGAGGTCGATGACATTGGAACGCAGCACAGTGAGGGCGTTGTTGCCGTCAACAGCCTCATACACAGTGTATTGGTCGGAGAGTACGGTGCGGATGTATTGGCGCATTTCGGTATTGTCTTCCACCACGAGCACCGACATACGATGTTCGGCATTGTCCTGAATATCGTCGTCATCATCGGCATCGTCGGCGGTGCTTATGTAATTGGAAACCGGCGCGGCGGCACTCTCCACCATCGGCACGAGCGGCACAATCAAACGGAAACGCGCTCCGTGGCGTTTGGTATTGCCGGCGGTAATATCGCCGCCGAGGAGGTTGGCGAGTTTCTTGCAGAGGTACAGCCCGATGCCCGTGCCGCTGCCCTTGGCGAGCGTGTTGTCGTTGTTTGACTGATAGAAACTATTGAAAATCTTGTCGATGTCGTTTTCAACTATGCCCGTGCCAGTGTCGGAGACTGCGATGTAAAGTTTGTCGGGCGAATGGAACGCGGCGGCATATACATCGATGCGTCCGCCGTTGGGCGTAAATTTCACCGCGTTGCCAAGCAAATTGGTGATAATCTTTACCATAGCCTCGCGGTCAAACATTATGTACGGATTGCTGATATGAAAATAGAGATTGAGGGCGATGCCCTTGTCCTGCGTCAATGAGCGGAACGGCAGCAAAATGTCGTCCATAAAAGTCTTGAAATTGCCGGGCGCAAGATTGACGGGCATATTGTCGGTCTCCACCTTTCGGAAGTCCATCAACTGGTTGACGAGCGAGAGGAGATGTTTTGAATTGTGATCCACAAAATTCAGTTGCTCAATCACTTTTGGGTTGGTGCTGAGTTTCAGGGCGCGTTCAATGGGGCCAATAATCAACGTGAGAGGCGTGCGAAATTCGTGGGTGATGTTGGTGAAGAAAGCGAGTTTGTCGAGGGTGAGTTCTTGGATTTTGGTGGTGTTTTCTTCGAGTTGCTTCTTCTGCCGCGAGATTTCCTCGTTTTGACGGAAGAGCAATTCGTTTTGGCGCGTAATCTCCTCAGTCTTGCTTTCGAGAGCGGCGGTGCGGCGGGTTACTTGCTCCTCCAACAGAGATTTTTGCTCCCTCAACATCTCCATCCTCCTATGCACAATGTGGCGCACGATGGCAACAATTATCACCAACAAAATCAACACAAACCACCATTGCTTGTAAAAATAACCCTTGACGTGGATGCGGATTTCAGTGGGGGCTGAATATTCGCCCGAGCCCGACGCGCAACGCACTTGGAAAGTGTAGTTGCCCTGCATCAAATTGCTGAAAACCGCAATCCTACGGCTGTGAGGCACTGTCACCCACTTGTCGCTAAAACCTTCGAGGCGGTATTGGTACGTCACGGATGAAGGCGCATTATAATCCAAAGCCGAAAATTCCAACGTTACCGACTTGTCCCTTTCGTGGATGTAAATATCTGATTCTCTTGATATTTCGGTGCTGATGATGCCGCTGCCCGCGTTCACATTTTTTTCGTTGACAGACAGGCTCGTCAAGTAAACCTTGTAACTGCCAAATGCCGTGTGCGACCTTTCCGCGTCCACGCTCATCAACCCGTGCAACGCGCCGAAATACAGCATATTAGAGCCTTTCGTCTTGTAGCCGCCGTTCCAAAAGAAAGCGTCGTCGCACAATCCGTCTTCCCTATAATAACATGAAATCCTCTGACTCTGAGGCGAATAGCACGACAATCCGTTGGCGGTGGCTATCCACAGGCGGTGCTCGTTGTCCTCAGTAATATAAGTAACAATGTCGTTGCTAAGTCCGTTGTCGATGTTGAACAATTGATGATACCCATCCGCATCGCGCCTTACCACGCCAAACCCATTGGTGCCGATGTACAACGAGCCGTCGCCGCTCTCCCAAAAACAGGTGATTTTGGAGAGAAATTCGGTGTCGTTGTCACGCTTGCGGTCGATGGTTGCGGTTTTGGTTTTTAGGTTGATGCTAATTATACCATCTGTCGTTCCAATCAGGAGCGAGCCGTCTGCCGTCAGAGCCGTGCCGAGCGAGCCGTGGATGTTGGCGGTGATGCTGTCGGGCAGAGGACATTGGATGTCGCCGGTATTGATGTCGTAAAAATATATGCCGTGGTTAGAACCAATCCAAACTCCGTTGTTGATGGTGTCGGTGGTGCAAGTGCCTATGAAACTGATGTTTATGGAATCGGTTTCGTAATTGATGCGCTGTATGCCGCGTCGTGTTTGTTTGTCAAAAATCGTAATGCCGCCGCCCCAAGTGCCGAGGAAAAGTCGGTTGTTGCCAATGGGCGTGATGCAACTTACCGAATTGTGGCTCAGACCATTAGCAACAGTATAATTCTTGAAACTGTCGTCGTCGGCAGCCTTGCAATTGAGACCGCCCTCCACGCAGCCCGCCCACAACGTGCCGTCGGTGTCCTCATAAATCGCGTTGACAGGCCCATTGGAAATAGTGTTGGCGCGGTTGCCCGACCATTGGAAACTCTTGACGGAAATCACCGGGCGTATCATTTTGTTCAGTCCGCCCGACTCCGTGCCAATCCATATAATGCGGTCGTCGCACAAGATGGTGTGGATAAAATTGCTGTTGATGGTGCGGAAGATGCGCTCCTGTTCGCCGTTTTGCGTGATTCGGTAAAAAAAGTCGTTCAGCGAGTCGTAAAAATTCAAGCCCAACAACGTGCCAACAATCAACTGCCCGTTGCCGGTGAGTTGGATGTCGGAAATTAGGTTTTGGGAGAGCGAATGAGGGTCGTTTTCATTATGATAATAAGCCTTAACGTTCTCATTGATAGTGTTGTAGCGAAACAATCCGTCGTCAGTGCCTATCCAAAGTTCGTTTTCCTTGCTGATTATGCATTTGATGAGGTTGCAACGGAGATTGAGCCGCGTGGAATATGGCGACGCCACGAGGTTGCCCTTGTCGTCGGAGGCGATTTTCATAAGGCGGTTGTTGATGCCCGCAAGCATCTGACCGTCAAGTTCATACAACGCCGTAACGGGATTGTTGATGCGCGTGCCGGGGTGGAGGTTGTAGATGTTGGTGATGTTGCCACGCGCATCGAAGTCAAAGCGGCTGATTGACCGGCTCGTTGTCACCCAAATGCTTCCTCGTGAATCTTTTACGACCTTGGTGGCAGGCTGATTGAACACTACCGAATCGTCGTTGTCAACGTCCGGGAGAGCCGCCTTGTTGTAAGTGGAGAGATCCATTACGTCGATGCCATTTTCGGTGGCAATCCACAGCCGGTCGTAATTGTCCTCGCAGACGCTCCGCACGTAGTTGCTTTTGAGCCGGTAGTCGCTATGGTTGTTGAAATACACAAAATTGTAGCCGTCGTGCTTCAACAATCCGCCGCCCGACATACATATCCACATAAACCCGTGGCTGTCCTTGTAAATGCCGTCCACGAAGTTGTTAGGCAGCCCGTTGGAGACGGTAATGTACGAAAACAGATAGTTGGCAGCAAAGTCGTCGTTGTCCTGAGCCACTGCACGCATCGCTGTCAACATTATTATAAGGTATAGCAAAAGTCTTTTCATATATATTTTTTTGGTACGGCAAATATAATAAAAAAATTGAAAATAAATGGCAGGAAAAGTTTTTTATATCGTGAAAACTGGTTAAATTTGCGCGGTTTTGGCATTATAAACAGCCAAAACCAACAAAAAAGTCGCGTTTTGGCTGAATATAAGGGGTTATAATCAGCCAAAATCAAAAAAAAAGTCGCGTTTTGGCTGAATATAATTAAAAATATGGCAAAAATCATTGGCAGAAAAGACGAGATGGCGGAACTCAACAGGCTGTATAACAGCGACAAACCCGAACTCACACAGCGGAATCTTCCAAAATGTGGTGACGTTGAACGAGATGCTGTGATACAAGAAGGATAAAATTTGCTGTGGAACAAAGAAAAAAAATTTGAAAAATAATTGCTTTCTATAAAAAACTTTTCTATATTTGCGATGTCATTCGACTCCGAAAGCCCCGATGGGCGGAAGGGCGAAAGACTTTATTTATAAAAAGGCGTTACAAATCGCGCTTTGTTTTTGACATTCTGAAACTTGGCAGTCAAAGAATTTCCGTCAAAACCAAAGCAACATTGTAATGCCCGACGGGTATGTATAATCTCAGACCCAAGGTCTGTCATATACATAAAACGTGGGGCTTTCGGTGTTGCTCGTTTCTGACGATTGGGCAATGCCAAGGCCTTGTGATGTGGGAGCGAG
>CAMJWL010000210.1 GCA_946409405.1 uncultured Bacteroidales bacterium | reverse complement strand
CGTCCAATGCGCCTTTCTTCCTCTTAATGGTTGACCATTTATTATGTCCTGACATGTTGTTTGTTGAGTTTTATGTTCTGTTTAATTTTTCCGCCGCAAATTTATAAAAATTCTCTGAGGTTGGAAAAAAAATTGGTGAAAAAATTTTTGCATTGCCAATTACTTTTCAAAAGTTAATTGGCGAGCATTTTTTTTACTTCACCACATCCAACTCCTTTATTATATTACCCGCCTTGCCTAATTTGTCTATCAGAAACAGCACGTAGCGTATATCGACGGAGATATTGCGGCAGATGGACGGGTCGTACATGATGTCGCTCATCGTGCCTTCCCAACAGCGGTCGAAGTTGATGCCTACGAGATGTCCGTCGCCATTGACAACAGGACTGCCCGAATTGCCGCCGGTGGTACGGTTGGAGGCGACAAAACAAACGTGCATCGAGCCATCCTTGTCGGCGTAGCGACCATAATCGCGGTTGCGGTGGAGGGTTTCGAGGGCGGAAGGCGCGTCGTAATCGGCGGGGGTGGAACGGTCTTTGGCGATAACGCCGTCAAGGGTCGTAAAACTCTTGTAAATCACCGCGTCGCGTGGCACAAAACCGCCAACCTTGCCGTATGTGAAACGAAGCGTACTATTAGCGTCGGGAAACGGAATAATCTCCGGCATCACTTCAAGCAACGCCGCCTGATAACGCTTGTACATGTCGTCTTCCGCCTTCACCATGTCGTAATACGTGAAATAAGCCTTTTGGAACAGCGTTCTGATAAACGCCTCGTAAAAATACACGCCCACATCGTGCGACAGAGTTTCCACAATGTCTTCAATCTTGGTTTCGCGTTTTTTGCCGGTGAGTTTTAGAGCCTCGCGACAGTCGTCAACCATCTGCAAAGCCGTCTGCAACTGCGCCGCCAACGACGTGTTGTAATAATCGCTTACAAACTCCTGAGCATCTAATATCTCACGCGCCTCGTAAAGGCTGTCGAGATTGTCGGGCAGGAAGTCGGAGCAAGAGTCGCAGTACATTTTGTACATCGCTTCAAAAATACTGCGTTCCAACGTGCTGTCTCTGCGGTCAAACGTGGCGCGGAGTTTGGATTCCACGTTGTTGATTTCGTTGTCGATGTTGGACGACGGGTTTGCCATCGAGTTTTTGAGGCGCGTCAACTGTTCGCCCGCCTTAAACTGCGACAGTCCGTACAGCGACTCCATAAAAAAAAACACGCAACGCGACGCACGGATGTTGGCTCCGTTGTAAATAGAGCAAAACGCCTTGACTATGTTGCTGTATTTGTCGCGCAACTCACTGTTATTGACTCTATTCTGAAATTCGCGCTCCAATTCCTGTTTGCGCCACACGGCTTTGTAAGTGCGCAGACCCGCAATCGCGCCCTCCCATTTTTTCTTACCATTTTCCACGGCAGAATAGCGAGAGGCATAGTCTATTTTTATCTGACGGTCGTAGTCCATTGCCTCGGTCATCAAATCCATTATGACTTGTCTAACGCACACTCTTGTAGGCATTTCCACGTCTTGACGGAACTTGACAGCGCACGATGGCAGGTAAGATTCTGTTACACCCGGATAACCAAACACCATCGTAAAATCGCCGTCGTTCAAGCCTTTGAGCGAGATTTTGAAGTGCGATTTCGGCTTGTAGGGGATGTTGGCGTTTGAAAATTCAGCCGGGTTGTTGTTCTTGTCGGCATAAACCCTGAATACAGAGAAGTCGCCCGAATGACGCGGCCACATCCAATTGTCGGTGTCGGAATAATAATTGCCAATAGACGACGGCGGGGCTGCTACCAACCTCACATCCTTAAATACTTTATACGCAAATAAATAATAGACGTTGCCACCGTAAAAAGCCTCTATGGAATATTCCAATTTGTCGCCGTATTGGGAGCGGTATTTTGCGATGACGGCATTGCGGATGCCCTCTTGCGTCAAGTCGCCCTCGTCTTCGGAAATCAACTCCATGCGGTCGAGAATTTGGATTTCGAGTCCGTCGCAAGGAAGTTCATCGGTGAGGTTTTTAGCCCAAAAACCGTTAGCCAAATAGTCGTGGTCGAGAGTGGAATGTTGCTGTATAAAAGACCGGCCGCAATGGTGGTTGGTGAATATCAGACCGTTGTCAGACACGAACTCGCCCGTGCAGCCGCCGCCAAACAATACCACGGCGTCCTTCATACAAGCCTTGTTGACGGAGTAGATGTCCTCAGCCTTCAATTTGAAACCGTTTTTCTGCATATCGGCAATGCGCTGTTCCGCCAATACCGGCAGCCACATCCCGCCCTGCGCCGCCGCGTTGGATACGCATATTATTATGGCGGCAATTAATGTCAATATCCTTCTCATAATGGTTTCATTCAATACCAATCCTTATTCCTGATGTCTTCCCTTCAAAACTGCAACGACGTCCTCAATTTTTTTGCCCTTTGCGCTCAGGAGGACGATGACGTGGTACAGCAAATCCGCAGCCTCGTTGAGGAAGAGCGAATCGTTGTTGTCCTTGGATTCGATTACAAGTTCCACAGCTTCCTCGCCCACTTTTTTGGCGATTTTGTTGACGCCCTCGCGGAAGAGTTTTGTGGTGTAACTACCAACAGGACGCTCCTCATTGCGTTTGTCGATGAATTTTTGGAGGTACGACAAGAAGCCGATGTTGCTCTCCTCAAAATCAAAACACGAGGTCGTTCCCTTATGGCAAGTGGGGCCGTCGGGCTTAGCCTTGATGAGAATGGTGTCGTTGTCGCAATCCACATACATCTCCCTGACGTGCAAGAAGTTGCCGGAAGTTTCGCCCTTAGTCCAAAGGCAGTTGCGGCTACGCGACCAAAATGTTACCTTCTTGGTCTCCTGAGTTTTCTTGAAACTCTCCTCGTTCATATATCCGAGCATCAGCACCTGCAATGTCTCGTAATCCTGTACAATGGCAGGAATCAACCCGCCCATTTTTTCAAAATCCAATGTCATTTTTTTTCTAAAACAATAATTAACGTTAATCATTAAGGGAACGCCTTGCGGCGTTCTTTTCTTTAAACATAAATTTTCGTCAATTTTTTCGTCAATTATCGTCAATTTCCCAAAAAAATTGATTCTAAAATTGATGGTAATTTTCGTTAAATTGACGGTAATTTTCGTTCAAAAAAACGTCGCCGTAAGGCGGCGGAATATGTTATATGCGGACATTAATGTTGTTGTCGCGCAGATATTTTTTGAGGTCGGGGATGGCGATTTTGCCGAAATGGAAGATGCTCGCCGCCAATGCCGCGTCTGCCTTGCCGACGTTGAAAACATCACGGAAATGTTCCATTTCGCCCGCTCCGCCTGACGCAATTACGGGTATCGAAAGCATCTCCGACAACCGCGCCAAAGCCTCGTTGGCAAAGCCCGTCTGATGTCCGTCGTGATCCATCGACGTAAACAAAATCTCGCCCGCGCCACGGTCTTCCATCTCCCGCGCCCAACTGAACAACTCTTTTTCCGTGGGACGCTTGCCGCCGTGAGTATGCACTATCCATTGATTGTCAATAGTTTTAGCGTCAATGGCTACAACAACGAACTGTTTGCCGAATTTCAACGCCAAGTCGCTCACCAACTGAGGGTTGCGCACTGCGGCGGAGTTGACGGAAATCTTGTCAGCACCGTGAATCAGGAGATTTTCTGCATCCTCAACGCTCGTAATGCCGCCGCCGATTGTGAACGGAATCGAGAGGTTTTTGGCGACAGATTCCACAAGCGAATAAATCTGTTTTCTGCCCTCGTTGGTGGCGGTGATGTCGAGATAGACAAGTTCGTCAACACCCTGTTCCGAATACGCCTTGCCGAGTTCCACGGGGTCGCCCGCGTACCTAAGGTTCTCAAAACTAACGCCTTTCACCGTCTGTCCGTCTTTGACGTCGAGGCACGCTATAATTCTTTTTGCCAACATTTTTATTCAGAAGTTAAGTTAGCCAATTGGGCGAGCGTCACTCGCTTTTCGTAAATCGCCTTGCCAACGATAGCCGAATGTATGTCCATATCGGCGAGGCGTTCCAAGTCTGTAATCGACGACACGCCGCCGCTCGCCGTGATTTTCAACTTCGGATAACGCTCCATCAATCCCTTATAAAGCGCAAAATCAGGGCCTTGCAACATTCCGTCGCACTTAATCGCCGTAACGCAAACACGTTGCAATCCGGCGGGGAGGAATTTGTCGATGAGTTCGTAAATTGTAACTCCCGCATCGTCCTGCCAACCGCGAATCCTCACCGTCTCGCCCATCACGTCAGCCGAAAGAATCACCTTGTCCGCGCCATATTTTGCGAGGCAACTCTCCAACAACGCCGGATTTTTGACCGCCGCGCTGCCGAGGTTAACAGCGTATGCGCCAACGGAAAACAGCATTTCCACGTCGCCCAAAGTCTTGATGCCGCCGCCGCAATCGATGCGCAGCGAAGTAGCCTGAGCGATTTCGTAAAGTACGGAGGTATTTACGAGTTTGCCCGCCTTTGCGCCGTCAAGATCCACCAAATGCAGGTGCGTAAGCCCCGCCTCCTGATATTCCTCAGCCACTTTTTTGGGGTCGAGGTCGTATTTTTTCACATTTTCGTACTTGCCTTGCTCCAATCTCACGCAACGCCCGCCGATAATGTCTATTGCCGGTATAACTATCATATTTTCAAGAAGTTTTCAAGGATTTTGTGACCCACAACGCCGCTCTTTTCGGGGTGGAACTGTGTGCCGTAAAAATTGTTTTTTGCAATCGACGCCGAGAATTGCACCGTATAATCGCACTTAGCCGCCGTACCGTCAAACACCGGCACCATATAACTATGCACGAAATACACGAAACTATTTTCGCTCACGCCGTCATACAGCGGTGTCCTCAGTCCAAAAATTTGGTTCCAACCCATCTGCGGGATTTTTTCGCCGTTTTTGGGGACAAATTTCACCACATCGACGCCAAAAATTCCCAATGCGTCGGTGTCCTCCTCCTCGGAGTGTCGGCACATCAGTTGCATCCCAAGGCAGATGCCAAGCACAGGCTGACGGAGCGTAGGTATCAGAGCGTCGAGTTTTTCAGCCCTCAACGCCTCCATCGCCGCGCCCGCATTGCCCACACCGGGAAAAATCACCTTGTCGGCGGATGTTATTATGTCGTGGCTTTTGGTCAGAACGGTCTGACACCCAAGCCGTTGCAAAGCCGCCTCCACGCTCTTGATGTTGCCGGCCTTGTAGTCAATAATCGCGATTTTCACTTTTGGTAATTTGTAATTTTGGGCAAAGATAAGGATTTTTGGCGGGATATGAAAAAAAAATTATAACTCGCCAAAACTACCCTATTTTTTAGAATAAATATGCCACCTATTTCGA
>CAMJWL010000209.1 GCA_946409405.1 uncultured Bacteroidales bacterium | reverse complement strand
TACCAACGGCGGCTGGAATATGTGGCCTACACAGGCTCAGGACGCTTGCCCGATGTCAGATATGGACGAATGGACGCAGGACGCCCTCGACCTCATCGAATGGGCTAATGGCGACGTTAATACAAAGTGGGGCAAGGTTCGCGCCGAAGCCGGTCATCCCAAGCCCTTCAACCTCAAGTACCTCGGCATTGGCAACGAGGAGAAGATTACGCCCGAATTTGAGGAGCGTTTTAAGTATATGTACGACAAGATTACAGCCAAGTATCCCAACATTGTGATTGTTGGTACGGCTGGCCCTGGTTCTCACGCTGGCAATCCCGACTACGAGGAAGGATGGAAGTTTGCTGAGAAAATCGGCCTTCCCATCATCGACGAGCATTACTACGAGCCTCGCGACTACTTCCTGTCTTCGCGTCAGTACGACAATTATCCGCGCAACCGCAAGACCAAGGTTTATCTTGGCGAATATGCCGCCAAGGACAAGAAACTCATCGACGCGCTTGCCGAGGGGCTCTACTTGCTGCACGTGGAGAGGAACGCCGATGTGGTAGTGATGACATCCTACGCACCGCTCTTTGCCCGCAGGGACAATACCAACTGGAATCCCGACCTCATCTATTTTGACAACGAGAGGCCTTATCTCACTTGCAGTTATTATGTTCAACAGATGTTTGGACAGTCGAGCGGCGACTATTACTACGGCGACTGCGTGAAGTTTGACCGCAAGGACGACAACTTGCTCGGTCAGTCGGTTATCTACGACAGCAAGACCAAGAAACTCTTTGTGAAAATCTGCAACGCGGGCGGTCAGGCAGCACAGGCCAACTTCGATTTGTCGAAGTTCAAGATTGTGAAGTTTGACGCGCAGAAGACCACTATTTCCGGCAATCCCAACGACGAGAACAACTACGACAAACAGCCGATAATGCCCATCACGGAATCGGTAACCATCAAGTCGAAATTTGCCGAGAAAATCGCTCCGTATTCAATGACAATGTGGACGATTCAGTTGTAATCTTTGATGAAAATCATCTAATATAAAAAAACGTGCGGCTCCCTGAGAGGTTTGCCGCACGTTTTTTTTGTTGTGGTACGTGGAATGAATTATTAATCTCTATTGAACAGTTTGTGCGCGAAGATGAACAGCAACGCTAAGCATCCAAAGATGATCCATGCACCGATTTTCATGCCGAGGTTGAAGTTGGTTTCGTAGTCGGAGGTGTCGGTAACGTTGTCGCAGCCTACGAGGAAGTAATTGGCGATGTCGTGGAAGGCGTGGAAATCTGCCTTGCCGTCGCCAAGTACAGCCGCAAATGTTGCTGGGGTGTCGCGCTTCATGAATGTGAGCGTGTAGCGGGCTTCGTATGTCTTGATGAACTCGCCCAACTGTTCCCTTGTGCGCACCACGCTTTTATGAAACTGTTCGGGGATTTCGTCGATGATTGCGCCGATGCTGTCGAGGTTCATGGTGCGGTCGGGGTAATAGTACATCTTTTGCTGTACGTGTCCGAGTTTGTTGTGGTCCACTTCGTCGTCGGTGAGGTTCTGCCAATAGTTAGCGGACGAGAATATTATGGTGAGCGAGTCGGCGTTTTGGACAGGCGTTCCGTTGCCGATAGACAATCCGCCAAAGAGGGTGGTTAGATGGCGGTCGGTCCAGTAGTCGGTTTTGTTGTCGCCGTATCCTCGTCGCGTATGCACTTCGCTGTGAATGTCTATGAGCATGTATTCGCCGGTGAGGAGTTGGAAAAGGGTGTCGCGTATCGTGGTGCCTTGTTGGAAACAGTAGTTTTTGATGAGGTACGTGCGCGGCTCTCCGGCGATGGCGTCGGCTATCTGGCTGTCGGTGGTGATGGCGGGGAGACTGTCGGCACGTTGTTGCCATACTTCACGTGGCAAGGGGTCAAAAAGTCCTGCAAACCAATATTTTACCACCAAGAATAATATCACCGCCGGAAGCAATACGACAATCCGGGGTATAATGTGCGTGATTACAAAATCGCCGTCGAAGATGTCTTCTAATTTATCTGTGAATTTGCTCATTTGGTTTTGTTTTGATTATTCTATTCCGTCGTAATCCTCGCAACGATATTCGCCTATTTTGATGTCGGATAGGCGGTGGAGGGGGATTTTTTTGAGGGTTGATATTGTTTTCTCTGATTCGTCGTCTGTCAGACCTGAGATTGTTTCCTTTTTGAGGGTCAGGAGGTTGTAGGATTCGTTGGTGGCGGGCTTGTGGTAGTTGTCGTAGCCGATGAGGTAGAGGTCGTTGTCTTGATAACGGACGGTGTAATTGTCGTCGCCATCCGCGCCACGAGAGTTCATCCAGGTAGTGAGGATTTTGATGACACCTTTTTGGTTGATGGTGATTTCGGTGATGTTGCGGTCTGAATATTCGTCCTCTACAATGTATTTTTTGTTGAACGACGTGCCGGCGATGCTCACTTGCAGGTCTTGGTCGGTGTAGGTGATGCAGTCTTGGTTGCCGTCCTGATTGATGTCGCCAAACACTTTCTTGCCATTGCCGCTGTCGGCGGGGGAGGCGTCGGCGGTGCTGGATTGCTGCGGGGCGTTTTTTTCGGGTTCTTTGGCGGCAGCGGGGATGGTAGCCTTTGCCGAGGTGTCGGCAGAGGGTGCGCCGGTGGTCTGTGTGGTGCTGCCTCCGCCGCATGACGCTATTGTTAGCGCGAGGGCGAGGAGAGTGGGGATTGTGGTTTTCATTGTTTTTGATGTGTTTTGATGGTTTTTATTTTCTAACGAATTGTTCACCGTCCCATTTGTATTTGGGATTGTTTTGCCATGTGCCGACGTTGGAGACTTGGTTGCGCACCTCGTTGGGTAGGTCGGCGTCCCACGACAGGGAGTACAAAATCGTTAGTTCTTGAAAGTCGGGATTGTCAATTACATTGTAAGTCGCTACATATTGAGGGGTCTTCTTGAACACTTCTTCGAGGGCGGCGATTGCCTGTTCGCGTCCGTCGGTTTTTTCAGGGTCCAGAAGTTCCGACAACGGACACAGAGGCAACCTGTAATTGGATTCGGTGAGGTTGCCGTCTTTGTATGTGTACGTCTTGTATTCCCGAAGAGAGGTTCTGTTGTATCCCGTCAACACCAAATAGCCGCCGTCTTTGTATGGGAAGCACATCACGCAGTAGCGCGGCGCGTCAAACTCGTCTTTCCAGAGTTCGTAGAAGACATTGTTGTCGCACTTTTGGTTGTCGAAGTCTTCAAGGTTGAGTTTTTGCACCACTTGGTAGGCAATTGTGGATTTCCATTCTGGCGGGATTTCGTCAAAATACTTCAAATCCTCTTTCCACGGCTTGCTGTCGGCGTTGCGGGCAAATTTTTCGCCGTCCCAATGGTACTGAATGGTAGGGAAGTAGTCGTCTTCTTTTCTTTGGAATCCTTTGAGCGGCTTGGGCAGCACACCGCCGCGCTCGTCCAATTCCCATGCTACGAATCTTACTGTGAGGGTGATGTTGCCGTCTTCGTTGTTGAAACTGTATTCTGGGTTTGCCATTGACATCGACAAGACTTTTGCCGCCTCTTTGGGGAATTGGTCGGAGTTGGAATAGTAGTCTTTGATGCCGGGGGTTGGCAACATGCTGTCCGCCTTGTCGAGTACGCCGTTCTTGTAGATATAGGGGACGTATGCCCAATGTTCGTAGTCGCCGCACGACAAGGTGCGAAACAGCACGAAGTATCCGCCCGTCTTGATTGGGAAACAATCCAAGTAGCCTTCTTCGGGGTACATGTCGTCGGGATGTGCCGTGAATTTCAGGTGTTCCATTTCGCCCCAATCTTCGCGAGATAAAGGTGCTCCATGTTCGTCGTCGCAGTTTTCGGTGCCGTTTTCGATTTCGTCGGCGATTCTCTCAAATTCTTTCGGGTCTTTGAAGAGTTGTTTGAGGATTTCGCAGGCGAAGAGTTCCTGGGTCGGTTCTGTTGCTACTTGTTTTGTGGTGGCGGTGGTTGCCGTGGTGTCGGCGGATTGTGCGCCAGTGGTGGTGTTCTGCGTCGTTGTTGTGCTGCCGCCGCCGCAGGATGCTGCGAGGAGCGAGAGAGCGAGGAGGGTGGGGATTATTGAGTTTTTCATGGTGATGTGAATTTATATTGTTGATGGATTTATTTTTTTACAAATTTTTCGCCGTTCCAATGGTACCAAATTACTTCTTCGGCTTCGTCGGTGTCGCGCACTACGGCAAATTCGTCCGCTTTGAAGTCGGAGATGTATCGCTCGTTTGACAGAAAGTTTTCGGAGAAGTAGTTGGAGATGTATTTGAGTTGCTTGCCGTCGTAGTCAAAAACTTTCGGATTGTTGTAATGCCCGCCGTCCAAGTACATGATTACGAGCCAATTGCCATTGTTGCGCTTGTAACAGGCAATGGTTTCGCGCACATTGTCGGCCTGCGCTATGGAGTTGGCGTCGAATGTTGCGATGGTGGGGCTTGTCTCCTTGATTTGCTTGCGGTATTGGGCTATGGTTTCGGCGTCGGGCGACGGTTCTTCTTCGCCTTCGTATAGTCCGTAGGGGTCGTAGGTGGGCAATATTGCTTCCCATACTTGCATGGCTATATGGTCGTCGGATTGGGGGACAACGAATTTTTCACCGTTCCAAGTGTATTCGAGTTGTTTGAGGAAGCCCGAATACATTTCGCACCAATCGCCTAAGTTGCTGACGTGGTATGGGGTGATGTTGCCGGTATGTTCGTCGATGTCGTATGAGAGGTTTTCGCGTTCCTTTTTGTAGGCCTTGATTGCGTTTTGTACGTCGCTGTCGTGGCCTTTGCACTCGGCGGGGTCGAGCCATTCGTTGATGTCGGGGACGGGGAGGACGTTGCGGGCGGTGTCGAGTTTGCCGTTTTGGTAGGTGTATGAGGCGCACTCGTCTTCATACGAGCCTTCTTCTGATATTTCGCACCTCGACAGCACCGTGTAGCCGCCTTTGGTCATCGGGTAGGCGTAGTGGTTGTAATGGTACGTGAGCATCTGTTCCATAATGTTGTATTCGTCTTCGAGGCGGTAGAACGGCTTGTCGGGCGATTTTGGGAGGTTTTTGAGAAACTCGCCAAGGATGTCGTAGGGTACGAACTTTTCGCCGTCCCATCGGTAGGCGGGGCGGTTGAAGTAGCGTTCCATCAGACAGTCGTAGTCTTCTTTCCATTCGGGGTCTTCTTTTTTGAGCCTTTGGAGACTGGCGCGGATGATGGGTTTGTCGTCTTCAAGGACGTAGGCTGCAAAGTCGTTGGGACGCTTTTTGAAGAGTTCCGTGAGTTCTTTGGATTCGGCGGGGTGCTTGGGCGCGTTCCACTTGTTGAGGAGGTATTTGGAGTCGAGGACGGGCAGCACGTTGTCTTTGGAGTGCAGTTTGCCGTCGTTGTTGTAGGTGAAGGTGATG
>CAMJWL010000208.1 GCA_946409405.1 uncultured Bacteroidales bacterium | reverse complement strand
ACGGCGAATATCTTGCCTCCGTATGTGAATACGAAGTCATAGAATCCAGGTTTGTGTTCTTCTGGATGGACGTACAATGAGCCCCAGTCCCACAGCACCCCTTCTGCTGCTTTTTCAGGGTCTTCGTTGAGTTCGCGGTATTCTACATAGCCGGGTGTCTCGTCCGAAAGACTGGCGGTTTCGTAGAAGTTCACATTGTCCTTATGCTCAAAGACCCATACCGCGATTCCGCTTTTGGCGTTTGACTGAGGGTAAAACTCAACCCATTCGTTGAGTTCGAAGATGCAGCGGATTCCCTCTGAGGCGTAAGGCTTGTAGTTGATGCCTGTGTCTTCTTCCTGATTGCCAGCCCTGTTGCCCGCGATTCTGATTTTTGGCATTATGGACTGCTCGTCTTTTTTGAGGTTTACGAAATAGAGTTTGCCGGCCTTCATCTCGTTGCCGGCGGGGACGATGGTGTCTATGTCCGGCGCGACATTTGCCGTTGCACTGCCGCCCGATGCCATTAGCACCGTTGTTATTGCAATTGCGGCTATTAGTGTGAAGATTTTTTTCATAGTCGTTGTGGTTTTATTGTTATCAACAATGGCTCGAAGCCGTTAGTTATCACCGTACAAATATAAAACCTTTTTGCAATTAATTGCCGTTTTGAGTGAAAAAAAATCCAAAAATATAATATGTTTATCATTGTTCCGTTTTATAAGTGTACGTAAAACAAATAATAGTTAATTAAGCAAATGAAGAAAATTAGTTTGATGGTTGTCTTTGTGCTGATTGCCACGGTAATCTGGGCGCAAGACGAGGACGAGAAGAATCGTAAACACCTGCAAGTGGATCTTGGTCTGCCTTCTGGTACATTGTGGGCTTTCACCAACATTGGAGCATCTTTGCCCGAAGACAGTGGCGATTATTTCGCGTGGGGCGAGGTGGACTATAAGGCTCTTTATAATTGGAGCAACTACAAGTATGTAAAAGGCGGCGACGCTAACAAGTTGACCAAATATTGCGCACAGCCTTCTGTCGGCAACTCCAAATATACCGACACGTTGGCGGTATTGGAGGCAGAGGACGACGTAGCCACCCAAAAGTGGGGCGATGGCTGGTGTATGCCGACGCAGGAACAATTTGAGGAACTCAAAAGGGAATGTTCCTGGAAGTGGACGGTTCGCAATGGAAAAAACATCATCGAAATCACAGGCAAAAACGGCAGCAAACTTTACTTGCCGGCTGCCGGTTGTTTCTTCAACAAGACAAAGTCGCTCGTTGGCACCAATGGCTACTATTGGTCGCGCACTCTCAGCGACAAGGGTTCGGGCAAGGGACAATGCTTCACATTTAGCCAGAACGACACGGAAGTAGCAGTTCGCACCCGCAATCTTGGTCTCACAGTTCGTCCGGTTCGCAGCCCCAATTACGTGCCGGAAGAGTAAAAAATTAAATCACTTAGTGGATAAAAACCTAAAACGCAGAGCTTTAAAACAAGCCCTGCGTTTTTTTATTTTTTTCTATTCAAAAAATTTTTTATCTTTACGCTCTCAAATTATTGAAAAACTTTAACGTAATTCTAATATAAATGAAAAAGGGATTCAAAATCATTGTATTGGCAAAGCAAGTGCCTGACACTCATAATGTTGGCAAGGATGCTATGAAGGAGGACGGTACTATGAACCGTGCCGCCCTGCCGGCTATCTTCAATCCTGAGGATCTCAACGCGCTCGAACAGGCGTTGAGAATCAAGGATCAATTCCCCGAGACAACAATCACTGTATTGTCGATGGGTCTGCCCAAGGCGGCGGACGTCATCAGGGAGGCAATTTTCAGGGGTGCTGACAACGGCATCCTCCTCACCGACCGCAAGCTCGGCGGTTCCGACACTCTCGCCACAAGTTACGCCATCGCTCAGGCTATCAAGACGATAGGCAACTACGACATCGTGATGTGCGGTCGTCAGGCTATCGACGGCGATACCGCTCAGGTAGGCCCGCAGGCTGCCGAAAAACTCGAAATTCCGCAGGTAACATACGCCGAGGAAATCGTTGACATCAACGAAAAAGACATCACCATCCGCCGCCGCTTGGAGCACGGTGTGGAGACTGTCAACGCGCCTTTCCCGGTGCTTGTAACGGTAACCGGCTCAGCCGCTCCCTGTCGCTCGCGCAATGCTAAGCGCGTGATGAAATTCAAGAACGCAATGACCGCAATGGAAATCGAAGCCGCCAACGCCGACAAGGCTCTCTACGAGGCTCGTCCTTACCTCAACATCACCACTTGGGGCGCAGACGACGTAAATATCGACCCCGCTCGCACCGGCAAGGCAGGCAGCCCGACTTTCGTCAAGGAGATTCAGTCGGTGGTGTTGACAGCCAAGGAATCCAAAAAACTCACCGGTTCCGACGCTGACATCAACGAATTTGTAAAGGATATTATTGATAACCACATTTTAGGATAGAGGAGTGCTCTCAACAAATCTTTCCTCATAAAATCATCAAATTGAAAATGAACAATTTATTCGTATATTGCGAGATTGAGGACAGCGTTGTTGCTGACGTGAGCCTCGAACTCCTCACCAAGGGTCGAAAACTTGCCAACGAACTCGGATGCAAGTTGGAGGCCATTGCAATCGACAAGAACATCTCCAACATTGGCGAGCAGATTTTCAAGTATGGCGTTGACGTAATCCACGTTTGCGACGATGCCAAACTCGCTCCGTATCAGACAATTCCGCATCAGAAGATTGTTTGCGACATCATCCGTCAGGAGCAGCCGCAGATCATCCTCTTTGGCGCATCGTCTGTGGGCAGGGACTTGGCTCCCCGCGTGGCTTCGGCATTGAAATGCGGTCTTACAGCCGACTGTACGAGCCTCCAAATCGGCGATTACTTGGAGAAAAAAGTTACCAAGAATCCCGAAACAGGCGAACTCGTTACCACCGAGACCCCTTACAAGAACCTCTTGTTGCAGATTCGTCCGGCTTTTGGCGGCAACATCATCGCAACAATCGTAAACCTCCACGCACGTCCTCAAATGGCTACCGTCCGCGAAGGCGTGATGAAGAAGGAGGTTTACGACGCCAACTACAAGGGAGAAATCAAGCCGTTTGACTTCAAGAAGTCGCTCTCCGACGTTGACTTCGTGGTGAAAATCATCAGCCGCGAAATCGAAAAATCCAAAATCAACCTCAAATCTGCACCGGTAATCGTTGCCGGCGGCTACGGCGTGGGCAGCAAGGACAATTTCCGTCTTCTCCACGAACTCGCTGACCTCCTTGGCGGCGAAGTTGGCGCATCGCGTGCAGCCGTTGACGCAGGATTCACCGAGCATGAGCGTCAGATTGGTCAGACCGGCGTTACCGTTCGTCCAAAACTCTACATCGCTTGTGGCATTTCGGGTCAGGTGCAGCACCGCGCTGGTATGCAGGAGTCGGCAATCATCGTCTCCATCAACACCGACGAAAATGCGCCCATCAATTCCATCGCCGATTACGTTATCACCGGCGACGTGGCGGAAGTGCTTCCCAAAATCATTAAATCTTACAAGGCTAATTCGAAATAATTATGGCAAATTTCTATAATGACAACGAGGATCTGAAATTCCACCTCAACCACCCGTTGATGAAGCGCATCATCGAACTCCGCGAGAGGAATTATTCAGACTATGAAAAATACGACTACGCGCCCAAAAACTACGAGGACGCCATCGACAGTTACGAGAAGGTGATGGAACTCGCCGGCGAAATTTGCGCCGACGTTATCGCCCCCAACGCCGAACAGAACGACCTCCAAGGCCATTCTATCGAAAACGACCACCTCAAATACAATCCTTACGCCGCCGAAGACTACGAGGCTCTGCGCAAGGCTTCTTGTTGGGGTATGACTATGGAGCGCAAGTATGGCGGTCTCAATTTTGGCAACGTGCCTTACATTATGGTTGGCGAAATGGTGTCGCGTGGCGACGGCGGTTTTGCTAACTTTTGGGGCTTGCAGGACTGCGCCGAGACATTGGCGGAGTTTGCTTCCGACGAATTGAAGGACGAATACTTGCCCAAGGCTTGCAACGGCGCAACTCTCTCGATGGTGCTCACCGAGCCTGACGCCGGTTCCGACCTTCAAAGCGTTCAACTCAAAGCCCGTCAGGATGAGAATGGTCAGTGGTATCTGAACGGCGTCAAGAGGTTCATTACCAATGGTGATGCCGACATCCAACTCGTACTCGCCCGCAGCGAGGAAGGCACTACTGACGGTCGCGGTCTGTCGCTCTTTGTCTATGATAAGGACAAGAACTGCGAGGTGGTTCGCCGCGTTGAAAACAAACTCGGCATCCACGGTTCGCCGACCTGCGAAATGGTTTACAAGGATGCTCCCGCACGTCTCGTAGGCGACCGCAAGATGGGTCTTATCAAATATGTGATGTCGCTGATGTACGGTGCGCGTCTTGGCGTGGGCGGACAGTCGGTCGGCATTGCAGAAGCCGCTTACCGCGAGGCTTACAAGTATGCTCAGGAGCGCGAACAGTTTAAGAAACCCATCATCAAGTTCCCGGCTGTATATCAGTTGCTCGGCAATATGAACGCCAAGGTGAAGGGTATGCGCTCGTTGTTGTACGAAACAGCCCGTTTCGTCGATATGAGCAAAATCCTCCAAGAGATTCAGAAGGAGCGCACCCTCACTCCCGAGGAGCGCAAGGAACTCAAATACTACAAGAAGATGGCTGACGCTTACACGCCGCTCTTGAAGTTGTTCTCCTCCGAATGGTGCAACCAAATCACCTACGATTCGTTGCAGATTCACGGCGGTTCGGGCTTTATGAAGGATTTCCCGATTGAGCGTATGGTTCGCGACGCACGTATCACCACCATCTACGAAGGCACATCGCAGTTGCAGGTTGTGGCATCCATCAAGGCTGTTACAACAGGCGTGTTTGCCGAGAAGATGGCAGAATACGACGCTGTACTCGCCGATGCAACCAACCTTGCCGACCAAAAGGCAAAACTCCTCGCTATGACCGAGGAATACAAGAAGGCTGTGGAACTCGCCACCGCGCCCAAGGATCAGGATTACCTCGACTTCCAGGCGCGCGCCCTTGTGGAGATGGCAGGCAACATCATCATTTCCTACCTCTTGCTCACCGACAGCCTCCGCGACGCCAAGTTCCTCCCCGTTGCCAACAACTTCCTCAAACTCGCTTACGCCGACAACAAACAGCGTTTTGAGTACGTGGCAAACGGCAAGCCGGAAGATTTGGAAGGTTACAGGTTGTAATTGATTGACCGGAATTCGAATATTGATTGATATAGATAGATAGCCCTTACGGACTATCCTTGATGATGTCGCACCTTTGGTGCTATTCATAGCGCCAAAGGCGCGGCATCGCTAAGGGTAGCCCGTGAGGGCTATCTGTAATATCGTTGATCCTCCGATTTCGTACAGTTTTTTGTAATTTTATCCTCCGATTTCATACAGTTTTTTGTGATTTCATTCTCCGATTTCATACAGTTTTTCTTGTTTTTATCCTCCGATATTGTTATCTTTGCCACAAAT
>CAMJWL010000207.1 GCA_946409405.1 uncultured Bacteroidales bacterium | reverse complement strand
AACGCTCCGCCTCCATCGACGACATCAGCGAGGGCATTTTCAGGTTTTTGATTGGTCTCGGCAAAAAAGTTATCATTGCCAACCAACTCGGCTCCATCAGCGACCAACTTCTTGTAAACAGCCTTGGCGCATCTACTGCGGGCGCGTGGGTGGGTCTGTTGGCGTTTTCGCTGCAGATTTACTTTGACTTTTCGGGATATTCAGACATGGCTATCGGCATGGGGCGTTGCATGGGTTTCCACTTCAACGAAAATTTCAACCATCCCTACACGTGCGCGAGCGTTACCGATTTTTGGAGAAAATGGCATATCTCGCTCGGACAGTTTTTCCGCGACTACGTGTATATCCCCATGGGCGGCAACCGTAATCACCAATGGCTCAACATCTTCTGCGTATGGTTTTTGACGGGCATGTGGCACGGCGCAAGTTGGAATTTTATATTCTGGGGACTTTATTTTGGCATTATCCTCGTAATCGAAAAGATGTGGCTTCTCCGCCTGTTGCAGCGCATCCCCGCCCTCGGACACTTGTATAGTCTGTTGGCGGTTTATGTGGGCTGGGGAATATTCTATTTTGACGATTTTGGGGCGATGCAGACCTTCTTCGGTACATTCTTCCACGGCGTGGACGAATGGGCGGATTTTGAGGTAAAACAGGCTATTTCTGGCAATCTATGGCTGTGGGTCGCCGCGCTCGTATTCTGTATGCCCGTGCGCACGTGGGCAGAACAACGCATCGCGCAGCCCGCCACCAAATACGCAATACGCACCGCAATATCGCTCGTGATTTTGTTCCTGAGCGTGTCGCTGCTCGTAGGCGCAACCAACAACGCATTTTTGTATTTTAGATTTTAATAAAAAAACTAACCACTTAACTTATTCGTCTTGCAATGAAACAACTAATTACAGCGGCGTTAATATTGCTTGCCGCGCATTTGACGGCATCTGCCGATGTGATCGACAGCCTTGCCACTTACAACGACACGATAGAAAACCGCGTCGTGCCTACATACATCAACACCATCTGCCCCGATGTGCCTCTGCGTATGTGGAAGCGCGTCTGCGTAACGGGCAAGGGCGCAGAAATCCGCGCTTTTTCGCCGTGGAAAGGCCCTTCGGCATCCGTAATAGAATACTCAAAAGTTGCCAACCTCTATAAGGAAACTTTTGGCGACAAGGTGCAGGTGTGGCTGATGCCGATACCCACGGCGGCGGCTTTTTACAGTCCCGTCAACAACCTTAACACCAGGGAAGAATTTTCGGCTATCAACTTGATGTTTGAAAACGCCGCGCCCGATGTGCATTGCGTGGACGTACACACCATTTTGGCGCAGCACGTGGACGAATATATTTATCTCCGCACCGACCATCATTGGGCACCGCTCGGCGCGTATTATGCCGCCAAAAGGTTTGCCGCGCTCGCCAAAGTGCCGTTTAGGGACATCAACGATTCTACGAGTTACGAAAAACACGTGATTCACAAATTCTGCGGCACGATGTATAGTTTTAGCGGCAACATCAATGTAAAAAACAATCCCGACGAGTTTTGTTACTGGATGCCGGTTGGCGTGGATTACCATGCCGATTTTGTGGATTACATCTTCAAAGGCCCGCACCTCGTAACAGGCGAAAAACCTTACAAGCCCAACACTTATTTCCGCGAATATCCCGACGGCAGTCCGATGGCTTACTGCACTTTTATGGGTGGCGACGCGCATCTGACGCACGTTACCACCGGCACCAAAAACGGCCGCCGCATACTCTTTGTAAAGGACAGTTTTGGCAACGCCATACCCGGATATTTGTTTTATTCGTTTGAGGAACTGCACGTGGTTGACTGCCGATATTTTAACCGAAACCTTGTGGAATACGTGGAGCAACACAATATTACCGACATTGTTTTGTGCAACAATATGCACTTTGTAGGTGCGCCAAAAATTATTAACGCCCTCCGCATCTATCTCACTCAAAACGCCACCCGTCAATAAATCCCCAAATCAACAAATCCCCAAATCAACAAATCTCTAAATCCCCAAATCAACAAATGAACGAAAAAAGGTACGTCATCATCACCACGGCGGCATTTGCAGTGATGTTTGTGGTATTAAACTTCTTTCCGCGCAGCACTTTTTCGGAGAGGGAACGCCGCGATTTGGCGCATTTTCCGGAGTTTGAGACGGCGACGTTGACAGACGGCAGTTACACCCGCGACATTTCGCACTGGTACTCCGACAGCGAGCCGTTCAGGGACGGTTTTCTCACCGTCAGCGAAAATTTTGACCATTACAAGGGCATCTCCATCTCCACCGACGGCGGCGAGCAAATTACATACGTATCTGGCGGCGGCAGCATAGAGGATCCCGGTCTGCTTGCCCTCCCTCCCGACGACACCGATGCCGACGCCGATACCGATACAGCCGACATCGCCGACCAAAATATGTCCGCCCCCAAGACTTCCACCGACACCATCGGCGCGGAGTACAGCAAGTCTAATTCGGGCGTGATGCTTGTGGGCAAAGAGCCTAACGTGCGGGCGATGATGTGTTTTGGCTGCACCGCCGCTTTCGTCAAACAATTCACTAACGCCGTCAACACTTACCACGAAACTTTTCCCGATGTGAATATTTGGGTGATGCCGATACCGCTGTCGATAGAGTTTTACTGTCCCGAAGAAGCCCAAAAACTCAATTGGCCTCAGAAGCCTTGCTTTGACGCGGTGCAGAAAAACCTTGCTGATGGCGTTCACTATGTGGATATATATTCGGTGATGGAGGCTCACAAAGATGAGGCAATCTATCTGCGCACCGACCACCATTGGGCACCTCTCGGCGGTTTTTATGCGGCGGAGGTGTTTGCCAAGCAAGCAGGGTTGCCTTTCCCAAGCATGGAGGAGGGCTACACTACAAAGGTGGTGCATGGATATGTAGGCACGATGTACGGATATTCGCACAGCCTTGCCATCAAGCGGTCGCCAGAAGATTTTGTGTATTATTATCCCAACACCGATTTTACCACATACGTTACCTCCTACGAACTCGACGAAGATTTTAAGATTTCCAAGCAACACGCCGAGCGCAAGGGTGCGTACTTTGCCCATTTTAAGGACGGAAGTTCGGGCGCGTACTGTACTTTTATGGGCAGCGACAAACAGATAACCCGCGTGTTAACTTCCGTAAGCAACGGTCGCCGCATCATCATACTCAAAGACAGTTTTGGCAACACGATTCCGAGTTGCTTGTTCTACTCCTTTGAGCAAGTGCACGTGATAGATTACCGTTATTTCACCCAAAACATGAAGGATTATGTGGCGAAGCACCAAATCACCGACATCATGTTTGCCAACAACATCACTTTTTGTGTAACGGGACACGCGGGCAAGGCTTATTTGAGATTTTTGACGCAGAATGGAGGCGGCTCTGGCGCGGCGGCTAAGGATGCCGAGAAAAAAGATACGGTAAAAAATGTTGCCGAGAAAAAGGATACTGCGAAAATTGTTGCCGAGAAACAAGATACCGTGAATATTTCGGTGAAAAAAGATACTGTGAAAAATGTTGCCGAGAAAAAAGATACTGTGAAAAAAGAAGAAATTAAAGATACAACGTTGAAGGCTGAATAATTAATGGAGACTTTTTCTCTGCCCATTGATTCTTGACTTTGCGCTGTAATACGAAGTTTCCTCAAAAGACATTATTTGTTTGATGTCTTCGATGCTCTTGCCAAGGTCTTCGAGTATGAGGATTATTTTGTAGCGGGGAGTGAGTTTTTTGTAATCGTTGTCAAAACTTTCTACAAGTTCAGGATTGATGGTGCGGTAATATTCCACGAAGTTCACCATGTCGTCGGTAGTCCATGTAGAAATTGCTTTATTGTCAACTATTTGATTATAAAACATTTCGCCTGTATTTTTTAGGTTTATGTTTTTTTGAATTTCAGTGTTTAGTTTTTGTTCCAAGAGGGCGATATGTTGCGATTGTTCGAGGTTTTCCTGTTTGATACGGGCAATTTCCTTTTCCTGTGAGTGCGAAAGTTCTTGTAATGATTTGTTATTTAGAAGGATGTTTTGCAAAGTACGTTGTTGTTCGCTGTTTTGGGTGAGCGCGGCAGTCAATTTGTTGTTTTGTTTTTTGTAACGTGTTGATATGATAATGGCAAATCCGACGCACAGCAACACGCAAAGAATAGACACGTATTTCCAATATGGCGCAGATTCGGAGGCAACCGCATTGTTCGCCAAATGAAACGATTGGCGTAATTTGTTGCCGTTTTCTATATATTTCAATACAGAATCTTTTTCAGAAAGTATTTTTTCTTGAATATTGATTACCTCTTTTAAGTTACCTTTAGATTCCTCACATTGACATAGCAATTTGAGAAATTCAATTTTCGTTTCAGGCCATTTGTATTGCAGTCCCTCGTTGCAAAGTTCTTGTGTGCGCGAAATATTCTTTTCGTTCAGATATATTTTGGCAAGATTGAGTTTTGCAGGGATATTGGGGTATATTTCGAGAGATTTCATAAAATTGTCTTTTGCCAAAATACTGTCCTTGGCGTCAGTCAACTCTCCTAATGCATTGTATATATGCGCAAGATCTGATGGTTTGATATTATTGGACAATAGCAGTGCCGCGTGAAGTAATATTTTTGCACTGTCTTTCATGTTCATGTTTTTGTAGGCAATTGCTTTATTTAATGTAGCGTATGCTATTTGCCGTTGGTTTTTTGATAGTTCTGCATAATATAATTGCAAGTTAACGTCTTCTTTAACTTTGTTTTTGTTTCTTTCATACTCGTGAAACGCGCTTTTTAACCAATAAATTTGCGATAACATATAGTAATCTTTGGTTTCAAAAGCCAGTTTTTCTGATTCGTTTAATAAAACAGCCGCGCTGTCGTATATGTCTTTGTCGCGGAATAAATGGAGGGCTTTCTTCATGTATATTTCGGAGAGGAGGCTTTTGTTGTTTGTTTTTGTGTAATAGTTTTCACACATATTTAACAGTGAATCATAGTCTTTGATATCTTTCTTTTCCAATCTAATTGCCATTACATTGTAATAAACTATATCCCCTTCTGTGGCGTTGGTACTGTCAAGCATCTCAAATAAATTGTTTGCAGAATCCCTTTGGTTGACACGTATCAAAGAGTCAACGGCGGCAATTTTTTGATTTAAATCGGATTGATTTTCAAAACACGCCGATAATGTAAAGAATAATATTATAAATGCTACAATCTTTAACACATTCATATTCTCAGTTATTTTTGCTGCAAATATACATAATTTTTTTTATATCAGATGGTTGCATTGTTGCAATATTTTTCTTGCAGAGATGCAAAATTGTCGAAAAACCTTGCATTTTTATGTTTTGAAAAATGCAAATGATTGATTATTTGTCGTTTGTAAAAACGGTATGCAAGGTGGTATTGTAAAATATTTTTTTTGACTATAAATTTGCAATCGAAAAGTATTAACAATAACTAACAAAAACACACAATACTATGACACAGAAACTAATTAAGACAGCACTTCTGCTCGGCACCTTGCTTCCCATCCTGGCAATCGTCTCTTGCAAGGACGACGATGAGCCTGTAATCTTCGGCGACGTCATCAGCGAATCC
>CAMJWL010000206.1 GCA_946409405.1 uncultured Bacteroidales bacterium | reverse complement strand
CAACGTTTCGTAAAAACTCAAATTGGCGGTCTTGCTGATAAACGCCACTTCCGCCGGACCCAATGCGTGAAGAATCAATCCGGGGAAAGACCGCTTCAACTCCGAAAACAAATTGCAATAGAAATCCAAACCAAACTGCTTGTGCATACCGCCCTGCAAAAGCACCTGACGACCGCCCACCGCAAAAAGTTCGCCGATTTTCTGTTTGTATTCGTCCATCGTGGTTACATATGCCTCATCGCTGTTGCTCGCCCGCGAAAAGTTGCAAAATTTGCAATGCGTGGAGCAAATGTTGGAGAGGTTGATGTTTCGGTCGATAATCCAACCGACCTTTTTGCGATCCTCGGCGGGGCGCAGTTTGTTTTTTATTTCATTGGCAATATACGACAATTCGGCGAGCGGCGCGTTGCAGTATAGATACTCGCCCTCGTCAATCGTCAACGGCTGCAAATCAAGAGCCTTGTTATAGATGGTGTTTATTTGCATAATGATAAAATTGTCTAAGCCACATCAACTTGCAAATGTTTTCCTATATATTTATTTCTGAGATTGTGCATCATAATCTCACAATCCTGAAACTTCCCCTCAGAAATTTGTAGTTCTGATTCCTCAACCATTTCGTGAAGAAACTCTTCTCTAAGTTCACGCATCACAACATCCCCCGGTATCCCAAGACCCGCAGCCAAATGCGCCTCCGCCCTGTCAATCATCGCATTGATTTCGTCCATCGTGTAGGGACGGAATTTTTCTTCGTGGGTTGTTTCGTCATAGTAATAACGCCCAACCTCATATTGGTCAACATCAGTTATGGCAGAAACATCTATGCCTGTGCCATCAACGATCGCCTTAATTTCATCTTTTGTATATTTTGTTTTCATCGTATTGTCGTTTTAAAAAATGAATTTGCTGCAAATATAAAAAGAATTTTCTTTTGAATCACAACAAAAATCTGTATGTTGTAGTGTTAATAAAAAAAGGTTGTGCAGGATTAGGACACAACCTTGTTAGATGTTTCTTTAAAACGTCGATGCTACTTCAATAAATCTGCAATCATTTCAGGAGTAGGTCTATCTTCTATCTTCGTGTACTGATTGAGATGTTTCATAAACAACACCTTAGTACCAACAAGATTGGTCGAAGTCAAACCTGAAACATTACCAGAATGAATACCTTCAATTATTCTCACCTCCGCATCTCCAGGCAAAACTTTCTTTACAGGTGAATATATATAATTCATCCATCTCCATCCTGTTGCACCTTCACCGCAATAATCATTAAGGAAGTATTTGCCGAAATACGCCCATGCTTCTTTGTTTTTGACAATTATCAGTTGAGGCTTTACAGATTCAGCAATACGCTGTGCCAACAGAATATGCTCAATTACAAATTTGCAAGGCTCATTATGCTGAGGTTTAAGAATCTTATTTCGCAGAGACTTTTGGTATTTTTCTCTATACGAAAACAGATCCCAATACACGGTTTTATTATGAAGATTGACAGAAGAATTTGCGAGCATTTCACTTACACGGGACCAATACGTATCCCACTTCATAGACGGATAAACAGAACGATTCCTAAAATCTCTCATTGTATCCAAAAAGGAGAACGAACCGTCACCGACTTTTGCATCATCTCTGAATGATGGGTTGAATCCAAACATCAGAATCTTGGCACCATCACGCAAAACATCGTTACAATAACAGTAACCACGTTTTCTCAGGCACTCAGGAATTGGTTCAAGATTAGGTTCAGACCAAATCTGTTCAACCTCCGCCTTTAAATCAATAGTTCCTTCCATATTATACTTGATTTAGATTTATGAATTGTTGACGATGCAATTATATAAAAAAGAAATCATATATCCAAATGATTTCGGCAAAAAATTCCCCAAAAAATATACATCGAAAAGATTATTTCACACGTTTTGCCTGCGCCACAGGGTCTCGACGGCAGTCCCAAAAGCCAACAATGTTAACAACATCGCCATCAACACGATAGACCTACCTACTCAAATTGTTGATAAGGATACTGCGATAAATCTCGTCGCGGTCATCAAATAAAGGGTCTTTGGGGGCAACGTCGGGGAATTGACGCAAATATTTAGTAGTGTTGCAACCTTCATACCGCTTCGGCTAATTCGTATTCTTCTTCACGCGCAAGTTCTTCCTCAAACTCACGCCACACTTCTTCATCAGGTATTCCGCGCCCTGCCGCAATATCTGCCTCCGCCCTATCAAGCATCGCATTGATTTCGTCCATCGTGTAAGGACGGAATTTTTCTTCGTGGGTTGTTTCGTCATAGTAATAACGCCCAACTTCATATTGGTCAACATCCGTTATGGCAGAAACGTCTATGCCTGTGCCATCAACGATCGCCTTAATTTCGTCTGTGGTATATTTTGTTTTCATCGTATTGTCGTTTTAATAAAGTTAATTTGCAGCAAATATAACACCTTTCCTCGAAAATTGCAAGATTTTTTAGCGGGCGAGCCGCCCGCAATCCACGCACTCCTATCAATTGCCGTCCACCATCACAAACGCCGCCCAGTACAGCGGATTGGGATATTTTTGCCTTACAGTGTTCAATGCGGCGAGGAAGGCGGCGCGTTTGCTATGTCCGGCGGTGAGGTTCTTGAAAAACTCCACCATCAAGAGTTGCGTAGATTCGTCGGCAACTTTCCATAGGCTCATCACGATGGTCTGCGCGCCAGCCTTCTTAAAACCGCGCTGCAAGCCAAACACGCCTTCGCCCGTTATCTCGCCCAGACCCGTCTGACACGCCGACAACACCACCAAATCCAAACCACTGAAATCCAACCGCGAAATCTCTTTCGCCGTCAGGATGCCGTCGTCCGCGCCTTCGGGTATTTCATTTACGCGCTTTGGATTGAGGGCAGAATTTGCACCCGCAAACAACAATCCGCTGCAACTCAACGCCTTGTCCTCGTCGGTCTGCTGACTTGCCGCCATGTAAAATTTGTAGCCCGCGTTCTCCATATCGCCTTCGCTTTCATAAAAACCGTGAGTGCCAATGTGCAGGATTTGGATGCCCGAGCCTGAAAGCATTTTGAAGGATTCTTCGGTGGCGGAGGCATCTGACAGAGCGTTTACGTCATAATTGACAGAACGGAGAAGATTGGCAATTGCCGCCGATTCCAATTTTGTGCCGTCGAGATAAGACATACCAGATGAACCGCCGCGCAAATTGTCGGCAATCTGCGGAATGTCGCGGAAACTGCGCTCAATAGAATCATTGACATCCCGCAAACTCCGCCAATCGTCCGGGGTAAACTCATATTGTATGCCGCCGTAGGTTGTGGCTTTGCGGTTGGGGTTGATTGTGTGCGTCATGGCAAGTTCGCGGGTGGATGATAGGCGGTAAGTGTCGTATTTTTCGGCGAAAATTTTGCCGTCGTCGCCGCTCAGATATTCGATGCCAATATTGTGGAGTTGTCCGACGGGCGAAAAATAGACAGTCTTTGTGTCTTTGAGATATTCCGCCAACGGTTGCCAAACAAGGTTGTAAAGTTTTGGCGTGGTGTAATATTCCTTGGTCTTGATGTCGTAGAAATCGTCCGTGTTGAAAAGTTTAACGATTTCGGGGGCAGACATTCCTTTTTTCAAGACAAAGGCAACATATACCAATTGTTTGGCAGCGGTATCTTTAACGCTTGCAATTTCTATCGCCAAATCGTTGTCTTTTAGGTTTTTCTGCACGTCGCGCCAAGAGATAGATAAGTTTTTGGTATAGTCGCCAAGTTCTTTGGACGCCCGCACAAGAAGACGCTCCTCGCGCTCGATAACTTTTGCCAACGAATCGGCATCGATTTCGCGGTTTTCTGGCGAAACCTGATAAAGGTCGTCGAGGATTGCACGGTCTTGTTTTACTTTGTAATAACGGTTTGCAAAAGTAGTGTCGCCGCTTTGCTCGATGATTTTTTTGATTTCGCGCTCTGTATTCAACAACAGACCTTTAATGAAAATTTGACTATCGAAGGCAATGGAGGCCATTGACGTATCGGGATGTATGTAAGCATCATACGGCAGGTCGTTGTT
This sequence comes from uncultured Bacteroidales bacterium, assembly GCA_946409405.1. Lineage (GTDB taxonomy): Bacteria > Bacteroidota > Bacteroidia > Bacteroidales > UBA3824 > UBA3824. The sequence continues at coordinate 1,591 of CAMJWL010000206.1, read as the reverse complement.
AAATACAGATATCATGTCCATACCATTCCAATAAGCAGAACGTTCATCTAATGTCATCGTAATAAATTTGCTCAAAATATACGATTTTAAACCGTTAAAACTCTTACGGTAAAGTTTTGACGACTCATCATATTTGCCCGCATGAAGGTAAAAATCTGCAAGGTTTATTACAGACATTTGATACTCGTTATGCTGCTCGCCCAAAACCTTTTTTTGAATTTCCATTGCAATATTTCCAAGCCTGATAGCCTCTGTATAATCGCCAACACGATCATACTCAACAGCGAGGTTGTTCAACGACAGAGCATAGTAAGGATGCTCCTCCCCCAAAAGTTTTTTTAAGAGTTGCATTGCAATATTGTCAAGCCTAATGGACTCTGCATGGTTGCCAACGGAAGAATAAAAATAGCCAAGATTGAGTACCAATAGAGCGTACTGAGGATCTTCTTCGCCCAAAACTTTTTTACTTATTTCCAAAGCAATGGTACCAAGCCTTATTGCCTCATCGAAATTTCCAATATTCGAATTGTATGCCGCAAGATTATTTAACGCATTTACATATTCAGGATGCTCTTCGCCCAAAGTATTCTTCATTATTTCCGCTGCTTCTGTTCCCAACTTGATTGCCTCGTCATTATTGCCAATATTCATATAATAATAAGAAAGATTGCCTATCGCTTCCGCGTATTTAGGATGATTGGTTCCCAGTATTTTCTTACGTATTTCTACAGTCATGGTTTCCGAACTAAGTGCTGCTGGGTAATCGCCTATTTCATCATTATAATCAGCAAGACATTCATAGCAATCCGCCACTTTCAACTCCGCCCGATAATAGTTTTTGTGCGTCGGTTTCAAATTCATCTTGTCGAGCGAATCAGACTTCTGGAAATAAGGCAACGCCTCCTCGTATTTTTCTGCGTCCATGAGTTCCAAGCCTTGCTTGTAAAGTCGGTTAGATTGCTTGCTCTGTGGCATGGCGAGGAGCGGCATACACAAGAGGATAATTGTAACCAACAAACGGGCTACATACTCTGAAATATAAAGTTTATACAACTTTAAGTTAATTTTATTGGAAAATTTCATAGTATATTTTATTAATTATAATTTATATTTATTTTTTTTATTTTTTGGCGGGCGAGCCGCCCGCAATCCAATCAATCCAGCGCGTCCACCATCACAAACGCCGCCCAATCTTCTGGGTCGGGGAATTTTTCGTGGATTGTCTGCTGTGCGGCTCTGAATGCGGCGCGTTTGGTCATGCCGGCGGTGAGGTTTTGGAAAAATTCGGTCATCAGCAGTTGCGTAGAGTCGTCGTTAACTTTCCAAAGGCTCATTATCAGGGTCTGTGCGCCCGCTTTCTTGAAGCCGCGCTGCAAGCCAAACACGCCTTCGCCGGTTATCTGTCCAAGACCGGTCTGACACGCCGACAACACCACCAATTCCAATCCACTGAAATCCAATCTCGAAATTTCTTTGGCGGTCAATACGCCGTCATCAAAACCTTCGGGGATTTCCTTGTTGCGCTTGGGGTCGAGGGTGGAATTTACTCCCGCAAACAGCAATCCGCTGCAACTTAATGACCTGTCTTCGT
>CAMJWL010000205.1 GCA_946409405.1 uncultured Bacteroidales bacterium | reverse complement strand
CTTCCGCTTCGGGAATATTGGGCGTTATCAGCAACGCCTTGGGCATCAGGTTGTTGCGGAGGGCGTCGATGGCATCGGGCTGCAAAAGGCGATGCCCCGACGTGGATACCATCACCGTATCCAGCACAATATTGGGGGTGGGGGAGTCTGCCAGCACATCCGCCACGGCGTTTACGGTTTCGGTCTTGGAGAGCATGCCTATTTTGATGGCGTCCGCGCCAATGTCGGAGAGTACGGCGGAGGCCTGCGCCTTGATTATTTCGGGCGGAATGTCGTGTACGTCGGTTACGCCCAATGTGTTTTGGGCGGTTACGGCGGTTATCACACATGCGGCGTAGCAACCATTTGCGCTTATTGCCTTGATGTCGGCGGGAACGCCCGCGCCGCCGCCGCTGTCTGTACCGGCTATCGTGATTACTTTGTGGTATTGTTTCATTGTTTTTGGATTTTAACTGTTTGATTGCCAAGCCGAATTATATATACACCCGTGCGCAATGCGGCGAGCGAGAGTTCTATTGTGTCGCCCTTGTTGATATTACTGATGCGCTGCGACATTACTTTGCGCCCCGTCATGTCGTACACCATTATTGCTTCGTCGCCAATATTGTAAGGGGCGGCTATGGAGATTGCGCCCGTGGTAGGGTTGGGATAGGCAATTAGCGGTGTTTGTGCGGGTGTGAGTTCGCGGGCGGCGGTCGGTATAGGGCTGTCGTCAAGGTCTATTACGATGCTGTTGCCTATATTGGAGTACGCGCCGTCGTTGTATTGGTTTATTATATAATATGTGTATGTGTTGCCGCGTTCAAGATGGTGTTCAAACGACCTTGTGGCGGTGTCTGAGATGGCTTGCAGAAGTTCGTTGTTGCAATAGATTTCGTAGCCGGATATTTGTGGGGCGTTGTCGTCAGAAAAACCATTGCATATCGAGATGTCGTCGATGAAAACCGCCGATGCACAGCCACTTTCTGAGACGTGGCTAATGTTGATGTAGATGGTTGTGCCCGCATAGTCGCCGAGAGGTATTTTGTATTCGCGCCATACGGTGTCTATTTCCAGCGATATTATCTGCTTGTATCGCGAAGGCTTGTTGTTTTGGCTTACATTAAGCCTTGCAATGCTGTCTGCCGACATTGCCCAAAATATAAGCGTGTCACCGGTGTTGATGTTCATTTTTGGGAGGGTAAGGTAATCGTTTGTGTAACCCATTGCTGCCGTGCTGCTCATGATGCACCTGCTGCCGGTGTGGGCGGTGTCGGTGTTGATAGTCCATGCCGAGCGGTCGTTGTCCATATCCACGTTGGCGAGGAAAACGCTGGTTATATTGTTGGTTTGCTGAATGTTTTCAAAATCCTCGTTAAAGGAAGCCTTCGATTTTTGCATCTGCTCCCACGTGAGTTCTACAATGGTGCTGTCGTCGTTGAGACGAGCCTCTACCTTGGCGGCAAGGTATTTTTCGCCGATGCTGTACGGGTTGTATGGCAGTATCTCGGAGATGTGGGAGCCGGCGGCGAGGTGCGCTTTCAGTTGGTTTTCGGAGGCGGAGTAGGAGTACCACGCCTTGGAAATCATCTGGAAAAAATCGTCCTCCGCTGTTTTGCAGTCGGCATAGCCGCCGCTGAGGATGCCAATCACCTGTTTGTTTTCGTTGAGCAGCGGACCGCCCGACGAGCCGCCTTCTGTGGTGCCTACGTCCCATCGGGATATGTGCCAGTGGCAAAAACTTTTGTAATGCACATCTTTGTCCTCGTCGGGGTAGTTGTCTTGGTATGGCTTGTCGTGGGAGATGGATATTTTTTTGACGTCGCCCTGCGGATGGTGAATGGCGGCAACGTTGTTTATATGGTCGGCCTCGGAAATCGACACGCCCGCAAAATATGGCTGGTATTCCTCCGGGATTTGTTTTTTGAGACGGAGCAGAGTGAAGTCCATTGTGGAGTATTCCTTGGAAGAAGTGTTGCCCTGCTTGTCGGTAAAAGTTTTTTTTGGCGCGGTGGCTACCATCGAAGTACCCGTCATGGTGCTGTAATTGTTTGGCTGGGAGCGGGGCGTTTCGCACGACGGAACTTCAAAGTTAAAATATACCACGGTGTTGTTTGCCGTGTTTTCGTTGCAGATGCAGTGGGCGGCGGTGAGGATGTATGGCGTCTGGTCGCATTGCGTGTTGTTTACCAGTGTGCCGGTGCAGATGGAGGTCTGCCATCCGTCGTCTATGCTTAGCAGCACCACAGCGTGCTTGATGTCTTGGAACGCCGCGCCCTCGTCGCAGTTGATGTTTACTTCGTTGTTGCACGATGCGCCGTACTGGGTGGTCTTGCTGCGCTTGCCAAAGGCGTTGGCATAGTCGTAGCAAATGCGTGTTATCTTAAAATCTTTTTGTGTAACGCCTTGCGGCACAAAGAGTTCTATATTTACGGTGTCGCCCTGTATCTGCCGTGTAAGGGTTATGGGATTGTTGTCGCTTGTCAACGCGCCGAGGATGTCGTCTTGGTCGTTGTTGTAGAGGTAGAGTTCGCAGCCGTCTGCCAGATTGAGGTCTTCCGTCCTCAGACCGATGGAATACGCGCCTTGTGATGTTAACTCCAACTTATAGACCGTGCCGCCGTCTATTGGCGTGGCCGCCGATTGCTTCAGGAAGTTGATATCGCACGACAATAGATGCCCAAAATATGTATGCCCTTTGTCGCTTATAATGGCGGATTTAGATGCAGGCGGAGGGGCTATGCTAATGCCTTTTGCCGCGGTTGCAACGCCTGTGCGGCTGCTCCTTGGCGGCATCGCGCTTTCTATCTGCGCCATGGATGCAAGTGCCGAGAGTGCAAGTATTAATGTGATTGCTATGTTTTTCATTTGGTGTGTAGATGTTATAATACTGCAAAGATAATTATAATGTGTGATTCTGATTGCAATTATTTTGCAAAAAAAATATAAATGGATTTCAGATTTTGGCGGCGGTTTGTTAACTTTGTAGCGAATTTGTACCAATAATGCAGAGATGAAAAAGAGTATCATAGCACTAATAATGGCGTTGGCGTGTAGTGTAGGCACGATAGACGCCCAGAATGTAATCAAGAGCGAGACGTTCATAGCGATGAACGGCGTGAAGATGTACCTGCACAAGATACGTCCGGGCGAGACCATCGAGGCCATTGCCAAGGCGTACAACACCACCGTACAGATTATTAGCATGAACAATCAGAATCTGAACGGCAAATTTCCAGAGGGCGTGATGCTCAGGATTCCCGTGGACGCCGACAATAAGACCGGCGGCAGCATGCAGGAGTTCGCGTACCATGAGGTGGAGAAAAAACAGTCGCTCTACGGCATTGCGCGCAAGTATGGCGTGAGCGAGGACGACATTATCCGTTACAACCCGCATGCAAAATCGGGCATCAAGGCGGGCGAAATCCTCAAAATCCCTGTGGGCAACGTGCAGGATCCCGACCGTCAGAACCTCAATTTTGTATATCACACGGTAAAGAAAAACGAGAGCGTCAATTCTATATGTTCGCTTTACCATGTGGATCTCAACGACTTCTACAAGTACAACCCCAAGGCGAAGGCGAGTTGCAAGGAGGGCGACGTGGTGGTGTTGCCCAAGAGCGAATCGTTCTATGAGGGAGGCGGCGACAGCGAAGCCGACATCGCCCAGGAAGATTCCAACAATATCGACATGGTGAGGATAGAGGCCGCCAAAAGCCCCGACTACACTTCCTGCGAGACTTACCATTACTCCAAATCCAAAACTATCCGCGTGGCTCTGATGCTGCCGCTCAATCTTGCCGCCAACGAAGCCAAGATAACGGCATACATCCAGGATCCCAACAAAAACAACCTCGCGGCTCGCAACACGGAAAGCATTTTTGAATTTTACGAAGGCACATTGATGGCTATAAGGGAGTTTCAGTTAAAGGGTTATAATGTGCAGTTGGACGTATATGACACGGAGCGCAGCGGCAACGAAGCCAAGATAAACGAGATATGCTCCGACCCAGAACTCAAACAAGCCGACCTCATCATAGGCCCGCTCTACACGGAGAATGTTACGAGGGTAGCCAAATTTGCCAACGAAAACCATATTGCCATGGTGTCGCCGTTTGCCATCAAGAACGAACTCTTGAAGGACAATCCGTACCTCTTCCAGTTTACGCCGAGCGCAAACACCTCGATAGAGGAGACGGCGCATTTTTTTGCCGGGATTTCAGATTGCAACTTGCTACTCCTCCACAGCAACGAAAACAAGTTGAAACCCGCCGAAATTACCACGCTGCGCAACTACCGCAACATCATCAACTCCATCAACGGCCTGCCGCTCAAGGATATAGACTTTGACAATGGCGGCAACGAAATCCTCAAATCGGCACTCAATGCCGCTGAGACCAATGTGATTGTGGTAACGAGCAGCGACGACGAGGTGTTTATCTCCAAGATTATCAACTACCTTACCAACCTCCAGAAAAACGAGCATTACAAGATTGTGCTGCTTGGTTCGCAGAGTTGGGAGAAGGTCAATAATATCGACGTGGAGTTTTTGCAAGGCATGAATTTCAGTTACCGGTCTGCCACCTTTATTAACTACGCCAACGACAAGGTGCGCAATTTCGTGTCTGATTTCAGGGACAAGTTTAATGGCGAGCCGGCTATTTATGGTCTGGCGGGATACGACATCGCCAATTACTTTATCGGTCAGGTGGCTCAAAAAGGAAAATATTTCCATTTCTGCCCTGGCAATCCTGAGAGGGGTCTCGCGTACAAACTTGATTTTAAGAAGGTGTCGCCCCTCGGTGGCTACGAAAACCACAGCAACTTTGTACTTCAATACAGCGAAAGGTTCACGCTCGAAGAAGTGGAATAACTTTTGTTGCCTGTAACAGACGTTGGACAACAAGGCTCTTGCCGAGAAGATTTTATCATTGCCGTTGCCGCCGACTGTACGGGACACTTATGTCTAAGAATTTCAAGAAACTGCTCCTCGACATATATCCCAAGCCCGATGCCGGCGCAGAAGAAGATGGTAGTGGAAACCCACGAAAAATGGATGGGCGACGAACTCAAGCAACTTGACGATATTATTGTTTTCGGTCAAAAAATTCTATAAGGACATCACAGCATCGTTAGTATATACGTGTTTAAATCAGATATAAGAAACGGGGTTCTCCATTATGATAATGGAAAACCCCGTAATTTTTGGTGGGCTTTTAATCAGCCCCTTGTAGCATTAGGCTTCTTACTTAACCTCCGAGAAGTACTTAATTGTACGAACCATCTGTGAGGTGTAGGAGTTCTCGTTGTCGTACCAAGAAACAACCTGTACCTGGTAGGTGTTGTCGTCAATCTTGCTTACCATGGTCTGGGTAGCGTCGAAGAGCGAGCCAAACTTCATGCCGATGATGTCAGAAGAAACGATCTGATCCTCGGTGTAGCCGAAAGACTCAGTCTGAGCAGCCTTCATAGCAGCGTTGATGCCTTCTACGGTAACGTCCTTAGCCTTAACGACAGCCACGAGGATTGTGGTAGAGCCGGTGGGGGTGGGAACGCGCTGAGCAGAGCCGATGAGTTTGCCGTTGAGCTCGGGGATAACGAGGCCGATAGCCTTAGCAGCACCAGTCGAGTTGGGAACGATGTTGCAAGCACCTGCACGCGAACGACGGAGGTCGCCCTTGCGCTGAGGACCGTCGAGAATCATCTGGTCGCCAGTGTAAGCGTGGA
>CAMJWL010000204.1 GCA_946409405.1 uncultured Bacteroidales bacterium | reverse complement strand
TACATCATTGTACGAACCAATTGATTTCCAACCTGTTGACGGCTCATAACTACCAACACCAATCAACAATGCTTTGTTTTGCGCCATCGACACGGTTGTCCACAAAAGTGCCAAAAATATCAATGTCAAATGTTTCATAGACCCATCATTTGATTGAGTAGCATTGCCTTGTCAACCACCTCCTTAATCTTGCTTTCTGAGTATCCAAGTTTTTCAAACGATTCAAAAAATGCGGCTTCCATTGCCGGATTGATATTTGGCGGATTGTTCAATTGAATCAACAGTCCAAAACAATCGAAAACAGTCATATCCAAAATTGAGTGCGAAACAATACTCAAATCATTGAAAATCTTAGATTTGCCGTATGTTTCATACTGACGTTTACAATCGTGCCAATTGACATTCATTAGCAAAAACGGATGCGAAAAAGCGGTTGTTTTCAAGATTTCTTCTTCGCTTTTGCCTCCGGCACTTGCAATCATATACATCAGATTTACGATTGACATTTTCTGACTGACTGTCAGGTCTTTATACATTCCTGACAGAATGTTTGTCGGGTCGTCTTCCGGACTGAAATTGTGTTGAGATCCCATCATATTTTTTGTGTCGTTATAGTTAATATTTTCTTGATGTTCTTTAATCTTTTTTTTGCTTGTTTCTACAAACTGATTTCCAAAATCTTTCTGTTGAAAAATCGTTATGTTTCTCACGTCTCTGAACTGACATTCCCACTTCAATTCCTTTTGGTAATACTTGTAATTCAGGACAATAGAAAGATGTCCAGTGCTATAATGAAACTGAATAAGCAAATTTTGCCTATTCATCGACATCAAGTTCATAATCCTTGGATCGTCGTCAAAAACAGTCAATTCGCCCTTGCCGTCCAAAAGACCTTCGTTAATTACAGATGCCAATACTTTGAATTTTTCATTTATTGGCGTTTGCTGCAATTCTTGTTTATCCATCACCAATTGCCGCGAAAATGCAATAGCAATCAATGCAACTATCAGTATTACAATCAGTATGATGATTGTTGTCATAGTAATGTAATGTTAGTTTTTTATGGTTTCTAATTCAGTTACAAAGTTAAAAAAAAGTTTTCGGATTGCGAAAAAAAAGTTTACCTTTGCCATTGGTTTTACAAATATACATTTGTTTACGAAAAAATTTTTTAACAAAATGGCAAGCGAAAGGCAAATTTCGGCGATTGATCTTTTTTTCCAGGAAAAGAAGGCGCAGACGATAAAATATCTGATGAACACTTTTGGAGGCTTGAATTATCAGGACTGCGAGGACGTTTATCAGGAGGCGTCGTGTGTTTTGTTGCAAAAAAAGCGTAAAGGCGAACTTAACAATTTGAAATCTTCGCTTTACACATATTTTGTGGCGATTTGCCGTATAAAATCGCTTGAATATTTTCGTAAAAATCAGAAAAACATCGATTTAGTGGACGATTTTGGCAATGCGGGCTTTGATATGAAAAAGATTGATTTTGTAATTTCCTTGGACGACAATTCAGATTTGGAGGACAAAAAGGAGGAGGCTGTCCGTCAAATTGTCAAAAATCTTCCCGACCCCTGCGACAAGGTTTTGTGGGGCTATTTCAGGGACAATTTTTCTGTGAAAACCCTCGCCGCAATGTACGACAAAACCGAGAGCAACATCAAGGTTACAAAATTGCGTTGCTGCGAAAAATTCAAAAATCGTTTTAAAGAAGTGTTCAACCAACTAATTGACAGATAATTATGAACGACGAGCAAATCAACATAACTGACCAGGACATTGCCGACGACGAGCAGTTGATGGCATATTTTCGCGGCGAACTTTCGGCGGAAGACGAGGCAATTTTCACGGAACGTTTGCGCACCGATTCCGCGCTGAAAACTCGTGCCATTGCCGTTGCGCGACTTATCAAAGGTCTTGAAAATGAGGGCAATAAGCGTGATACTAAAATCATAAAACAAGATTTTGGTGGAAAGACTGTGGGCGTCAAATTCCATCCTTGGATTGCGGCGGCTGCGGCGGTTTTGGTGGGCGTTTGCATTGTTTTTGGTGTGATGTTTTATAGTAATCAATCCCTCGAAACCCTTGCTACTCAATATCAAAACGAATTTTCATTGCCTGAATCTTCACGCGGCAGCGATGACGAGGATATTGTAGCAAAACTTCAAAATCTTTTCAATTCCGTTTCAGAGGGTCAGAATTTGGACAATACAATTGAAACGCTCGACAATTATTGGCGACAATCCTTGTCCGAAACTTACAACGGTTTCACAAATTATTCGCTGCAAATCGGCTGGAATCTCGCCATTGCCCACCTAAAAAATCACGACAAATCCAAGGCAAAAGACGTTCTTAAAACCTTGATAAACAATTCAGAAGATGGCAGTAGGGTGAGAACGAAGTCGGAAGAATTGGTGGGGAAATTGTAGGAATTTTTGCGCGTTATTGTTTGTAGAAAAAACCTCGAAATCAAAAAAAATTATTACCTTTGACGCGAATCTAATTACTTAAAATATCCATACTATGTTGAAAATTAAATATGAGTTTCTGACTGCCGCTGCACTGATTTTGGCGGCGTGTGGTGGTGCGCCGGATGCGGTGGTTGTCCCCACAAAAAATGGCGTGGAAATCACCGCGCCCGACCAAAGCGGCGAGAGAATTGTTTTCTATTCGCCTAACACTGTGCGTGTTACCAAAAAATCGAAAGACGGCACTTTCGACAAACGCAGCCTTGTGGTTCTCAACAATCCGTCCGATGTGGATGTGAAAGTGGCTGAGAATCAGGATTTTTACACTGTTTCGTCCGACCAATTGATTGTAAAAATAATGAAATCGGATGGCGCGGTGCAATTTCTCCGTGCGGATTCTACGGTGATTTTGGGCGAAACTGGCAAACCGTTTTTCGCTGACATTCAGGCTTTTGACGACAAGGGTTACACCGTGGAGCAGAAGTTTTTGATGAAGGGCAACGACGCCCTCTACGGCCTTGGACAGCATCAGGAAGGCTTTATGAATTACCGTGGCAAGGAACTTCTGCTGAGCCAAAGCAACGTCAACGCTATCAATCCTGTCCTTGTGAGCAACAAGGGCTACGGCATCTTTTGGGACAATTATTCTCTGACTAAATTCGACAATCAAAACGCTGATACTCTGAAACTTTGGAGCGAGATGGGCGATAATGTCGATTATTATTTCTTTGCTGCCAATAATATCGACGGCGCAATTGCCGAGTACCGACATCTCACTGGCAAGGCGCAGAATTTGCCGCTGTGGGCGTTTGGCTATTGGCAGAGCAAGGAGCGTTATAAGACGCAGCAGGAAGTGGTAGATGTTGCCAATCGTTACCAAAAATACGGTGATGTAGGCCTCGATGTAATGGTGCAGGATTGGGAGTGGTGGAAGCCCGGTCATTGGAGTGGAATGTCCTTTGATTCAACACGTTATCCCAACCCGAAGCAGATGACCGACGCCCTTCACAAGATGGGATTGCACACGATGATTTCGGTATGGCCCTGCGTCGGCGTGGAAAGTCCGATGTACTTCGATATGCTCAACAAGGGCTACCTCTACGAGCCGTTGGGATGGGGCAATTTCCGCTATGTTGACGTCTATAATCCCGACGCGATGAGGCTGTATTGCGACTATCTCAACAAAGGTGTCAAGTCGCAGGGATTTGACGCTTGGTGGTTCGATAGCACCGAGCCAGACGTGATGAACGCGCTCACCAAGGAGAGCCATCAATATGAGATGAAACGTATGAAACCCAATCACTTAGGCTCGTTTACGCGCTATCTCAATCCATACGTTTTGGTGATGCTCGATTATGTAAATAATGATTGGCGCGCCAACACTCCCGGCAAGCGTACCACAATCTTAACTCGCAGTGCCTTTGCGGGTTTGCAGCGTTGCGGCGCGATTCCGTGGAGCGGCGACATTGGTGCAAATTGGGAGGTTTATCGTCATCAGATTTCCGCCGGATTGAACCTCTGTATGTCGGGTATTCCGTTTTGGACATTTGACATAGGTGCTTTTCTGATAGGCAGTTACGAAGGCGTGTTCACTTACGGTGCCAAAGATCCCGCGTACCAGGAATTTTACACGAGGATGTTCCAATTTGGATGTTTTACGCCGATATTCCGCAGCCACGGCAGCGACGCACCCCGCGAAATGTGGGAGATGCCGTTGTACACCAAAGTTCTTGCCCGTTTCGACAAACTCCGCTACGCCTTGATGCCGTATATTTATTCGTCGGCAATACGTTGTGCCACTGATGATTACACAATGATGCGCGGTTTGGCGATGGATTTTCCCGATGATGACAATGTACGCAATATCGACGACCAATATATGTTTGGCGAAGAGATAATGGTCTGTCCTGTAACTGATTATATGTACAACACACCGCCGCAAATTTCCAAGATGGTGCCGCCGGAAGTTTTCAAGACCAACGACGGAAAGCCCGGCATCCTCGCCAAGTATTACAATGACAACAAATTTCAAAATCTGACTCGCGAAGCCTTTGAGCCACAGGTAGATGCGTATTGGTACACAGGTCGTCCCACATACGTTACCGACAGTATGTATTCGGTGCGTTGGGAGGGCAAAATCATCGCGCCCGAATCTGGTAAATATCAATTCCAAATCAAGAGTTTCGACAGCCGTTTGATTATTTTCAACGGCGACACTCTGAAAGTGCAACTCGCTGGCAATGAGCCGTATTATGAGTTCATTAACCTCGAAAAAGGCAAAGAATATCCGATAATTTGCGAAACCGTAAATCATCAGACTGGTGCGGCAAGATTCCGTCTATTTTGGAAGACGCCCACCGACTTTGCCCGCGAAAATCAAAAGTCAACCAAAAAACAATCGCGCACTGTCTATCTGCCCAAGGGCAACGATTGGACGGAATTGTTCAGCGGCAAAACATACCGTGGCGGCGCGTCTTACGATATTCCTTGTCCCATTGAGCAGATGCCCATTTTCCTGAAAACCGGCTCAATTCTCCCGATGACGCCCGGAATCACCCGCGCCGAGCAGAGCCAAACTGCTCCTCTCGAAATCCGAATTTATCCCGGTGCTGACGGCTCTTATACGCTCTACGAGGACGCTGGCGACGGTTATGGCTACGAAAATGGCGAATTTTCCAAAATTCGTTTCACTTGGGACAACGCCAATTCTACATTGACCATCCATCCCCGCGAGGGTTCGTTCCCCGGTATGCGAACAGACCGCGAAATTCGCGTAATTGTGTCGGAAGGTTGGGACGCCAACAAAAAATCCCTCGCCCAAAAAATCAATTATTCGGGCGAGAAAGTAGAGGTCAAAATGGGTAATGTGAAGGCGTTGGAGGTGATTGAGGAATAAATTATCCTACCGCACCTTCCAACGTGATAGACAGCAGTTTACGCGCCTCCACCGCAAATTCCATAGGCAGTTTGCTCAATACGTCTTTGGCAAAACCATTGACGATAAGGCTCACGGCGTTTTCGGTGGAGATGCCGCGTTGACGGCAGTAAAACAATTGTTCGTCGGAGATTTTTGACGTGGTGGCCTCGTGTTCGAGGGTTGCGGTTTTGTTGGCGCAATCGATGTACGGGAACGTGTGCGCGCCGCATTTGTCGCCGATTAAAAGGCTGTCGCACTGCGAATAATTGCGGGCGTTTTGGGCGTTCTTGGCGATTTTTACAAGGCCGCGATACGAGTTTTGACTCTTGCCCAACGAAATGCCCTTGCTGATGATTGTGG
>CAMJWL010000203.1 GCA_946409405.1 uncultured Bacteroidales bacterium | reverse complement strand
TCCTGCATCCAGAAGAAGTCGGCGTTGTCCTCGTCGTGTCCTGTATAGACGTAGAGGGTGTCGTTGTGCACCATCGGCGCGGGGTCGGAGGTAAACCACGTCTGCACGATGGGGTTTTGGGCGGATGCGACAGAGGTTGCCGCCATTGCCGCCGAGAGCAATAGAACTTGTCTTTTCATTATTTAAATTATGTTTGTGTTTATCGGGTGTAAAGATAACAACTTTTCTGCGTTCAGATATTAGATTTTGTTTCAAAATTTTGCTGAAATGTTACATAAATTTTTGATTTTGAAATTAATCAATCAAAAAGGAGGTGTATCGTGGCATTATTAACTTGTCCCGACTGTGGTGGTAGCGTTTCAAGCAAGGCGGCTTGTAAAAGTATCCCATACGATGAGTATGGTGATTGTTTCTTTAATCACAAAGCCGAGAATATCAATCCGTCAGACATCAAAAAACTACAGAATTATTTCAGAAATAAAAAAAACATAGTATGCCACTTATAGGTTGCTTTTTTTTGCAAAAAGTTGTCACTTATAAGTGGCATAAGAAGAAACGTAATACGATGGCACAAAAATCAGCGTGATTTCTGTTTGGAAATTACGCCATGCCATTTTGGTAAATGTTACCTTTCTCCTCCCTGAAACCAAAGCGGAGGATTGTATGGTTATACTTGATACGTTGGCGTTTTGACCCTTTTCCTTCCGCCTGCCGTTGAAAGTCTGCATATTGCGCGGTCTTCGCGGTAAGGGGAGCAATCGACATCCAAAATGTCAAAATAACTATCCTTGCTTGGTAAATAACTGCTTTTCAGCGTATTACGCCTGATGATTCCGCGCTCATGAAAGTTGATTTCATTGTCGATGTCCACCACGGCGATTTGGTCGTTGCTGTATTTTTTCAATAGATTCAGGAGGCTTGTTTTTCCCGAAATGTATCTATATACAGATTCTACTTCCGTGGTAAAAACGAGCCATCTATTATATTTGTCATCGTTGTCAATCCAATACAACAGGTAGTTCTCGCCGTTATTTCCCACGTAATATGCGAGCAACGGGCCTTCAAAATACATCAGGTTGACAATTTTAGTGATGTGGTTGTAGTCGATGCCTGATTGTTGTCCTATATAATTAAAAGTTTCCATAGGTTTTGATGACTTTAAATTTAGTTGACAAATCACAATCTTCAAATTCAAACAGTTCAAAATGTCTTGACACTGGCGACGCCGCAGTAATCATTCCGTCGGGATTTTCGATGATTCCGCAACACAGCGAATCGCCGATGGCATTGAATTTTGCGGCGAGACGTTGCTGCATTTTGTCGGCGGCATCCTTCGTTTCAAAACACGAAAGCGCATAGCCTTCCACCACAGCCTTGTCCTTCAATGCCCTCTGCGGTTGTTGGATATATACAGGCAAATGATTGATTACAGACCTGCAAAACACAAATCTGTACGCTTCCTTATTCTCCGGCGAAAAAATATCGGGCATTTTTTTGCCTTTGTTGATAAGCGCATCAATTTCCGCCTGATATTTGAATCTTTCCATATTGTTGTTTTGTTGCAAATATAATCATTTTGCGAAAAATCGCAAAATTTTTTCCAAAATCGTTTACGGCAGCGTCGAAAGTATGCTGTATCATATCAGCAATTAACCTATCGACCATTCACCACCTCAATCTTTTCGTTTAGCGGATTGTCGATATTAACATTTGTAACTTTCCCGTCTTTCCACTCGCAATCTACCGTGATGCCGCCACGCGCACGGAGTCCCTTGAAATGTCCGCTCTGCCAACAATCGGGGATTGCGGGTAGTATTTTGATGATGCGTGTGCCGTCTGCCTTGACCTCGTGGCTCTGCAAAAGCATCTCCATCAAGCCCGCACTGCCGCCAAAATTGCCGTCTATCTGGAACGGCGGATGCGAACAAAACATATTTGGCAACGTACCCGCGCCCGTACCCGTATATGAAACCGTGCTGCCCCATTGGTCGGGAGCGCAACGTTTTGTTTTTACGGGAGTTAAGAGGTTCTTGAACAATTTGTATGCGTGGTTGCCGTCGCCAAGACGCGCCCAAAAATTGATTTTCCACGCCCTCGACCAGCCTGTGCCTTCGTCGCCGCGACGTTGCAGGGTCTGACGCGCAGCCTCGTAGAGTTCGGGCGTGTTGATGGTTGTGCCCGGATAAAGCCCAAACAAATGGCTCACGTGCCTGTGTGTAGGCTCTATTTCCTCATAATCCTCCATCCATTCTTGCAAATAACCTTTGGGCGAGATTTTCATTGGTGGTAATCGTAATGCGGTGTTTTTCAGGGTATTAATGTAATCACCATCAATGCCCAAAACCTCCGCAGCCTCGCACACTGCGCCAAAAATTTCCTGACAAATTTGTGTGTCCATCACAGGCCCTGCACAGACGCAGCAACGTTTGCCGTCCTTCAAAAATGCGTTTTCGGGCGAGGTGCTTGGACCTGTTACGAGAAAACCTTGATATTCAAAGAGATTGGCTCTCAAAAACTCCGCCGCGCCCTTCAAAATCGGGTAGATTCGTGTCAAGTATGCTTTGTTTTTTGTAAAAAGATAATGCTCCCAAAGTTGCAACGCAATCCACGCGCCGCCGGTGAAAGTTGCGCCCCAAGAGGGGTTTTCGGCGGGCGCGGTAAAATGCCACGCATTTGCCAATACGTGTCCCGCCCAACCGCCTGTGCCATAGAAAGTTTTGGCGGTCTGTTCGCCCGACGGCACAATGCCTTCCACGTAACGAGTGATTGGTTCCGAAAGGTCGCTGAGGTTGCCCGGCTCCATAGGCCAATGGTTCATTTGTACGTTGATATTCAGGTGGTAATCACCGTTCCAAGCCGTGTGGAGAGCGTCAGCCCAAATTCCCTGCAAATTGGGCGGCAAAGTTGCATTGACGCTCGAACATATAAACAAGTAGCGTCCAAACTGCAAGTACAACGCGGCGGAGTCGGCGGATTGTGTTTCGGCATTGTCGATTGCCACCTCCACGCGGTCAAAATATTTTTTGTATTCGCGGATGTGTGAGTTTTTCAGGTTGTCATAATCGATTTTTGCCGCATCGTCCAATGATTTTTGCACATTGTTTTGGATTGTCGAAAAATCTTTATGCTCTTGGTTTTCAATGATTTTTTTGTAATCTGTCGCGGCTGCAATCATTATAACGGCTTGGTTTTTAGATTGTTTGATGATTTTTGCCTTCGTGTAGAACCTGACGCCGTCCTTCTGTTCGTCGCCGCTGTCAAGGATGCCTTGCATCACCATCGTGGAATCCGTTTTGCTGAAATCTGTGCGACTGTTTCCCCGCTGAAAGTCCATCGAAAATTTGAGCGGTGCGTTTTCAGTTTCCAAGTTGATGACGATTACATTTTGAGGAATCGACACAAAATATTCGCGGTGGAATTTTGCGGGCTTGCCGTTGTAATTGAATGAAAATGAAGTGTTTGCAACGGCGTTGTTGAGCGACAAATATCGGTTGTAATCCGTAAAAGCCGTATCCGCGCCAAACATTTCCGAAAAGTCAATCACAAACTTTCCGAGCGTCTGGTAACAGCCGTATTTGGGATTTTCGCCGCCGTTGCCCGTACACGTAAAATGCTGTTGCATAAGGTCTTGTGCGGCGAGGTTGTCGCCTTCGATGAGTTTTTTGCGGATTTCGGGCAGGAATTTGAGCGCGTCGGGGTTGGAAGCGTCCCATTCGCAGCCGCTCCACATCGTTTCTTCGTTGAGAACGAGTGTTTCTTTGGTGATTCCGCCGTCGGGCATTGCGCCAAGTGAGCCGTTGCCGAGGGGCAAAGTTTCCTCCCACATTTCGGCGGGTGTGCTGAATGTAATATTCAGCGTGTCAGTGGTTTCTGTGTTTTTGGTGTCTGCGCAACCAATCAGCGTTGCGATACAAAGTAGCAATGTAAATTTTCTCATTTTAGAATTGGATTTTGTTTGCTACAAAAATAGTAAAAAATTTTTTTCCGCCAATCCGAAAATTTCAATTATATTTGTCAAACAAAAATTAATGTCTATGAAAATAATTTTACATTATATTTTGCTAATTGTGTTATACACTATTGCCGCTTGTGGTGGTGGCAGTAAAGATGTAAATAATAATACCGACGACGATATGCAAAGTGTTGAAATAAAGTCTGTTAAGACGCAAAAATTTGAAATGCAATATGCACGTTTCGGGGTGGGGGAGAGGACGATGGTGCTTTTTCCGGGGCTTTATACCAAGAGCCTGATGCCCCTCGCCGAAAATGTGGCGCAGTATTATGCACGTTTTGCGAAGGATTACACTATTTATATGTTTGACCGCGTGGAAAATCCGCCGCAAGGTTACAGCATCGCAAATATGGCTGATGATGCCATCGAAGTGCTTGATTCATTGCGTATTAAAGATGCGTATTTTGTCGGCATTTCGATGGGTGGAATGATTGCGCAGTCGGTTGCCATCAAGCGCGGCGACCTTGTTAAAAAACTGTTCCTCGGCTCCACCGCCTGCAAGATTGAGCCGCAGACTGCCGAGGTTGTCCGACAGTGGGTTTCGCTTGCTCAAAGTGGCGACCAACAGGCTCTCAATCAGGCTTTTGCGGCTAATGTTTATAGTGAGAGTTTTTACAATCAATATCGTGATGCTATCCTTGGCTCGCTTGCCGGTGCAACGGATGCGGATTTGCGTCGTTTTTCGATTCTCGCCGCCGCCATTGCGGATTTTGACGTTTCGGCGCAACTTGCCTCCGTTCATTGCCCCGTCCTCGCCGTCGGTGCGTCCGACGACAAAATCATTGCCCCCGATGCCTCGAAAACGATCGCCGAAATCACGTCGGGAGAATGTTACATCTACGACGGCTACGGCCACGCTGTGTACGATGAGGCAGCGGATTATTTGGAGAGGATGGAACGTTGGATGGGGGAGTAGGAACTTTCGCTAATAAACAAATCCCATTCTTTTTTTGCGAAAATCCAAAATACTGATTATCTTTGCCCAAAACAACGCACTATGTATTCATCCGACAATACTAATACTTTGAAATCGTTGGTAGCCAATGGTTTAGCCGACGACGACATCAAGAATATTGCATACAAAATCCTCGACGGCAATCGCATCTCCGACGATGAGACTCTCGCGCTGTATCAACGGGCAGACCTTGGGATGTTGGGGATGTTGGCGTTTGAGATAAAACGCAGAAAATCAGGTAATAATGTTTATTACAACCGCAATTTCCACATCGAGCCTACCAACGTCTGCATCAACAATTGCAGGTTTTGCAGTTACAAAAAACCGAAGGACGACCCGCAGGCGTGGGAACTTTCGATGGACGAAATTTTGCACCGGGTGGCGGCTTACAAAGGCAGCAAAGCCACTGAGGTTCATATAGTTGGCGGTGTGCATCCCGACCGCGACATCGATTATTATTGCCGCCTGATGCAAGAGGTCAAGAAATTGATTCCCGGCATCGTCGTCAAGGCTTTTACTGCGGTGGAGATAGAATATATGATTAATAAGGCTGGACTTTCGATTGAGGACGGTCTCAAAAAACTGATTGACAGCGGATTGCAGTGCATACCCGGCGGCGGCGCGGAGATTTTTGACGAGAAGTTGAGAGCGGAGATTTGTCCCGAAAAAACTAAATCGTCCGTGTGGCTCCAAATCCACCGTACTGCGCATCGTCTTGGTATAAGTACCAATGCAACAATGCTTTACGGACATAAGGAAACTTACGCCCAACGCATCGACCAT
>CAMJWL010000202.1 GCA_946409405.1 uncultured Bacteroidales bacterium | reverse complement strand
AGTAAGACCTTGCTATTTATAAAAGGTTTAAAATACTAACGGCATTTTTTTCAATAATTTCTCACAGAGATTTCATTTAAACTTTTTAACACCGAATTAAACGAATAAAACAAAACAATTTATTAAACTAATAAATTAAAAATCAACAAGTTAATTTTTAATTTTACGAATTTAACGAATACACTTCTGCAATTTTTATATTCGTTAAATTCGGTGTTAAATGAAATTACCGTGATATTCTTTATGGTTTTAACAACGGATTAAACGAATTTAGTCGATGGTTACCAGCCGCCGGGGAATCCGCCGCCACCAGGACCGCCTTGACCGCCGCCACCAGGTCCAAAACCGCCGCTGTTGCCGGTGGATGTGCATTTGCCCTTGGTGGTTTCGATGGTGGTTGTGGCAGTGCCTGTGGCTTTGTCGGCAGGGTAATAAAAACCCGAACCTCTAACATATTCGCTGCCCGTTACTGTTGCGTCGGTGATTATGGAATAGGTGTCGGTGCCCATTTCGGGGGCGGAAACCGTTACCACCTGAAAAGACTGAGGAACTTTCCACGCGAGGATGTTGGTGCCGTCGGAGGCGTTAACGGCAAAAATTTTGTTTGCGCTGCCCGTTACAGTGGTGAAGAAAGTGGTCTGCGATACGCTCGGCGCACTTGCCATATCCTTGGAACCTACCGCAACAACCACGCCGCCAGTGATTTTGGGTTCGTAGCCGTCGCCAGCGTCAACAGGTTCGTTGCCACCGCCGCTCTGACTTACGAGAACCACGCCGCCGGTGATATTGAGTTCGCCGTTGGAATCCACGCCGTCTCCCTCCGACTTCACAAAAACAAAGCCGCCGTTGAAATTGAGTGCGGGAGTTGCGCCGGAAGTTGTGGAAGTCTGTTGTCCGGGGCGAGGACCAAAGCCGCCGCCCAAACCGCCGCCCGTGCCGTTGGATGCGTTAAAGGAATCGTCGATGGAATTAACCCAGACTTCGCCGCCGTTCACACTGATTACAACGCCTTGGACACCCTCGTAACTCTGTGTGATGTTGATTTTGCCGCCGTTGATGGTAACATTGCCGGCACGAACATCCTCATCGTTCTTCTTGATGCAGATGCCGTGTCCCGAACCGCTTTCACTGCCGCCGGTAACAGTGGGCGTGAGGGTAAAATCGCCGCCGTCGATGGTGATGTTGCCAATGGCAGCGATGCACTTTTCGGATTTTTTGATGTTGAAAGTGCCGTCCTTGATGGTAAGCGTGCCGTCTGCCTGCAAACCCTCGTCGCCGCTCGTGATGTCAAAGACGCCCTTGTCTATCTCGATGTAGCCGTAGCCCTCCTTGCTACTTGTGGATTTGAGCGCGTCGCCGTTGGCATCTACGGTAAAATTGCCGTCGTGTATCACAAGGCTCAATTTGCCACGGATGCCATCGTCGGCGGAGGCAACATTGTACGTGCCGCCGTTGAAGACGAGTTGCTTGGTGCAGGATATTCCGTCGGCGCATTTGGCTGTGATAGAGAGTGTTCCCGTACCTTGCTCGCCGCCACTGAACGCCAAATAACGCTTGCTGTAAATGGCTGCGGAGTCCGAATTGTTTTTGCCGTCGGTGATGGTATTTTGAGTGCCGTCGGCGATGGTAACAATTGTTTTGGAGCAATCCTTGACGCGGAAAGCCGCCTCGGAGGAGCAATTGAGGGTTGCGCCGTTGAATACCACCTTCACCACATCCGCGCTGTCGGCGTCCACCTGGATTTGACCGTTGTCGAGAGTGCCGTCGATGTAGTAAGTGCCGGATTTTTTGAGTTCGATTTTCACGCCGGTGGTCTTGATGTCAACAAGAGAGGCGTTGCCCTCTATTGCAAAAGAATTGCTTTTGCAATGGATGTAAACGATTTTTGAAGTGTCGGTGCTAACGGAATAGTCGTCGGGATTCTCCGGCACGTCCACTGTGCCGCTGTCGTCCGGGTCAACCTCCACTACCTTTGCGCCCGAATACTCGTCGTCCTCAAAGACGCTTTTGCAGCCCACAGTAGATACGGCGAGCATGAGCGCGACGAGCAATGATGTCAGAGTAAACTTTTTCATAACGTAGATTTGTAATTAGATATATTTAATTTTCGACCGCTAAATTAGTGATAATTTTTCAAGTCGAACAATTCTTTAATCCTTTTTAATTGGTTTTTTATTATCTTTGCATCATTAATTAAATTTTTCAAATTATGTCGTCAACATTAATAATAACAATAATCGCTCTGTATTTTGCGATGCTGTTGGTAGTCAGTTACATAACTACCAAAAAGAAAGCGGATTCCAAGCAATTTTTCACCGGCGGAAGGCAGTCGCCGTGGTACGTGGTCGCCATCGCAATGATTGGCACATCCATATCGGGCGTCACATTCATCTCCGTGCCGGGAATGGTAAACGCCTCGGCCTTCGGATATTTGCAGATGGCGTTGGGATTTGTGGCGGGATATTTTGCAATTGCGTACATATTGCTGCCACTATATTATAGGCTCAATCTGAGCAGCATTTATACCTACCTCGACCAACGATTTGGCAACGGCAGTTACAAGGTGGGCGCGGCGTTCTTCCTGATTTCCAAGTTTTTGGGCTGCGGCGTGAGGATGTATCTTACGGCAATTGTATTGCAACTAATCGTCTTCAACGGCTTGGGCATACCTTTCTGGCTCAATGTGGCTGTAACGATGCTCGTGGTCTGGCTCTACACTTACCGTGGCGGAGTCAAGACGTTGGTGTGGACTGATATGTTGCAGACATTGTCGCTAATAATGGCTGTGGTGCTGTGCATTTGGTACGTCGGCAAACAGTTGGGATTGGATTTTGGCGGAATGGTGTCGGCGGTGGTGGATTCGCCGATGTCGAGGATTTGGTATTTTGACGACATCAACCACAAGCAATTTTTCTTCAAACAGTTTTTTGCGGGAATGTTTACCACGATAGCGATGACGGGTCTCGACCAAGATATGATGCAAAAAAATTTGAGTTGCAAGAATTTGAAAGACGCGCAGAAAAACGTTGTAAGTTACGGATTCAGTTTTATGCCGGTCAATTTGCTGTTTCTTGCGTTGGGCGTTTTGCTGTACCAATACGCGGGGCAGTTGGGAATTTTCCAGGACGGACAATTGGCAGACCTGAGCGGCAACCCGTTGAAGGCTGACGAACTGTTTCCCTACCTCGCCACGGGCGCGGACGCTGCCGGACATCAATTCTTGCCGGCGGCTGTGAGCGTCCTGTTTGTTTTGGGACTGATAGCGGCGGCATTTTCGTCGGCGGGGTCGGCTGTTACGGCGTTGACAACTTCCGTTACCGTTGACATCCTCCGCGCCGACAAGCAAGACGAGCAACGCCTCCGCCGCACCCGCAACATTGTCCACATCGTCAATACCGTTGTAATGGGATTGTTGATATGCGCATTCAGCGTCATCGGCGACAATAGCGTGATAGACGCGGTGTATGTGGTGGCAAGTTACACCTACGGGCCACTGTTGGGATTGTATTTCTTCGGACTATACACCCGACGCATAGTGCGCGACCGATTGGTGCCATTGGTCTGCATACTTTCGCCGCTCATCTGCCTCGTGCTGAGCCTCAACTCCGAGGAATGGTTTTGGGGTTACAAGATGGGGTATGAATTGCTGCTGTACAACGGCGGAATAACGGCGGTGGGATTGTGGATTATCTCATCCTCTGAATCATCTCGTCAGTTCTAAAATGGTCTTTGACGCGGTTGAAATAGCAAAGTTTTTCGGGCGTGAGGTTGGCATCAGAATTTTTGCCCCAACGCCGGCAGAGGTACAGCACGTCAAAAATCCTTGACACTTTATAACGCCTACTCAACCGCAGACAGAGGTCGTAATCTTCGCCATAACTTACATTTTTAAACTGATGCTGGCGCACCAATTCGGTCAAATAACACCTCGGTGCGCCAAACCCGTTGACCCTCAGCGCGTTGTTGACGCCATTGGTCTGAGTGTATTCGCGGTGGTCGATGATGAGGTCGTTGAGCGGGCGGAGGTCGATGTCCGTGAGGCGGTAACTGCCAATCAACACGCCGCATTTTTCCTCATAAAACTTATCTACAATGGTCTGCAGCGTATTTTCCGACGAATACACATCGTCGCTGTCGAGTTGCACAGCGATTGCGCCGCAGCGTGGGTCGTTGATTGCCACATTCCAACAGCCGCCAATATTCAAGTCGGTCTCCTCCGGCACAATTATAATAAGACGTGTATCGTCGATGCCGCGCAACTGCGCAATGCGCTGCACAGGCATCCGCGAATGGTTGTCAACCACGATGACATTATAAGGGAAATTGGTACGCTGGCCAAGAGCCGACTGTATCGCGTCGCAAACTACCTCGTCGCGGTCTTTGACGGGGATAATGACGCTTGCCGTGGCGGGATAGCGCGATTCTATCGCATCAAAATCCGCCACAGACTCCGAGACGGGCGTTATAAGGCAATTGATATTGCCAAGAAACCTTGTGAACACCTTCTCCGCCTCCGCCTGATAATCGCGGTTGCGAGGGTCGCAATATGCAAAATGCGCCGCGTCCAGATCTTCGCCGTCTTGGACGTTAACATCATAGAAAGGGGTCGGTTGCCGCAAGATGTTGCCAAAACGCGACAGTTGCAGCCTAAAATCGTAAAAACCGGCAAGCGTGGCGGCGCGGTCGGTATGCTTGACGGCTTCGCGGGCATATTTATTGTTGACAACGATGCACTGCCCAAAATCAAAACTGTCCCTCACCGAACCGAGCATAAATTCCTCGCCCGAATAATACGCCAAAGCGGCATCCTTATTGAGCGTAGGCAGGGTGTCGTGCGGCGTTACGTCGCCAAAAATCAGCAACGAACAGGGCGCGTCTGTACCCTCAAAAAACTCCGCAACCGCCCTACCCGACTTGAAATCGACCACGCGGCTGCCCGCAAACTTCTCCGCCAACTTGGCGCAAGTATCTGATATTGCAATATTTAGCATAATTATTATTAATTTCTATTCCGTGTTTTTAGTGTTTTCCGTGGTTAATAATTTGACGTGCGAAATTTACAAAAAAAAATTCATAAAAAAAAGCAAAAAAAATTTGGTAGGTAAACAAATTATTTCTAACTTGCCGCCGTGAGTCGCATAAGCCCAAGCCAACGCGGGCGCATATCCTACTTGCTTTGTTAACATCATCATTTTTCCAAAGCGACCGACGCGGCAAAGGCAAATGGCTCAGACAGTTAGTATTAATTATCAAAACTTAACGACATGGCAAGTGTAACCATACCACCGAAATCGAGGGTAGAATGGAGCAAGTTGATAAGTGGCGAGATAGACCATAAATTCAAGAACTACGTCCTCCAGATACGCATCTATCAGATGCGCAAGGACATTTCTCTGGGTCGTCTCACGCTTGATGCCGCCGTTACCCAACTGTACGAACTTTGCTGCAAGTATTCGCTTGCAGTACAGGCGGACTGCAAAGACATTTTCAAAGTTTGGTAAAGTCATCAACTTTAATCATGCAGACAACAAATTATGAGCAACAAGATATACTCAAAGAAAGAGGTAATCAACCTCATCAACGCCGGCCACATAATGCTCCTCTCGGGCAGCGACAAGGCTCTTACAGGCCTTCCAAAAGGCAAATGGGTGGCTGGCACAACGCCCTACTTCATGGACGGCGTAGGCAAGGTAGATGAAGAGAACATTTTCGTTGACGACTTCACCGACATCGCCAAAAACGCAAAAATAGAAGTCTTCGACACCTCAGACATCCACACAATAGCCACCAAGGGCTACGCAAACGGATTCATCGTAATGAGCCTGCCAATAGACACGGATATTTACTTCGAGTTCTCAAACAAGTCGCTCGAATACGAAGGCATCTACAACAACCC
>CAMJWL010000201.1 GCA_946409405.1 uncultured Bacteroidales bacterium | reverse complement strand
ACGGCGATGTTGCCGGTGAGGTTGGCGCCGCCCGGGATAATCGGGATGAGACCGAGGAGGTTGTTGATGAAGATGAAGAAGAACACCGTCATCAGGAAAGGCATGAATTTGTCGCCGTTTTTCTTGCCGAGCGACGCGTAGGCAATGTCGTCGCGCACAAATAGCACAAGTATCTCCAACGCATTGTAGAACCCGTGCGGTGCTTTGCCGACGTTCTTGGCGTAATACTTCTTCATTCCGATGAACATGAAGCATATCAGAATCATGCTAAACAGCATCGCGAAGACGTTTTTGGTGATGGAGAAGTCCCACGGACGCTCGCCCGTAGATGCCTCCACAATCTTGCCATTGTCGCCAATCTTGAATCCCTCGTACTCGGCGTGTCCGTGATGGAAGTTGGACGACATGAACACATGGAATCCGCTCGTCTCACTATATAATATACATGGCAATGGCAGGCTGAGGTGGAAGTCCCCAAACGTAGCGATGTGCCACTCGTAAGCGTCGCCGATGTGGTTCATGATGAACGGACCGGCCTTGAAATCCGCTCCGCTATCCTCTGCAGCGGCGTGATTGCCGCCATCCGTCTGCGCAAAAGTGGTGATTGACATCAAAAACATCAACGCCACCAACATTATTCTTCTCTGTAAATTCATAATAAACAGTCGATTTGCTATCCGTGATGATATGCTTATTTTTGTTTCCTAAAAGTAGAGAGGATTTTTGACATAAAAAAATTTTTTTTAAAGTTTTTATTAAATAATTTTTAATTTTAAAGTAAACTTTCTGTTTTACAATATGATAACTATTGAAAAATTTATGCTGTTTTTTTTTATTACAAGGTTGCTTGGCATTACGGTATGCTAACGGTTCAGACATGCGCCGCCACACCGAAAATCCTGCCAATACGTTAAAAACTGAATACTCCACCCCCATTCTCTGCGGAAATCTCAAAAAAAAATCGAGATTTCCGCAGAAAAAAAATATTTCCACATAATACACACTGCATCCCAAAAATTTTTTTTACCTTTGCCACAAAATAATTTTTACAAACCATTAAAATCGAAAATGCAGACAGTATTAAGCGGAATCAGGCCTACGGGCGACCTTCACCTCGGCAACTATTTTGGCGCGCTGAGGAATTTTGTGAGATTGCAGAACGACTACAATTGTTTCTTCTTTGTAGCCGACTACCACTCGTTGACCACACACCCGCACCCCGCTGACATCCAAAACAACGTCAGGAAAATCCTGAGCCAATACATAGCATCGGGCCTCGACCCCGAAAAATCTACCATCTACATCCAGTCGGATCTCGTGGAGACCGCCGAATTTTATATGCTCATGAACATGAACGCATACATCGGCGAACTCGAGCGCGTGGTTTCCTTCAAGGAAAAAGCGCGTCAGAACCCCGACAACGTCAACGCCGGCCTCCTGACATACGCCGTCCTGATGGCTTGCGACATCCTCATCCAACGTGCCGACCTCGTTCCCGTTGGCAAAGACCAGGAGCAACATCTCGAAATGACGTGCAAATTTGCCCGCCGTTTCAATAATATATATGGTGTGGAATATTTCAAAGAGCCAAAAGCATTCTCCTTCGGCGACCACCTCGTCAAAGTGCCGGGACTCGACGGTTCGGGCAAGATGGGCAAGAGCGAAGGCAACGGCATCTACCTGATAGACAGCGACAAGGACATCCGCAAAAAAGTGATGAAAGCGGTTACAGACCTCGGTCCCCAGGCTCCCAACAGCGAGAAGCCGGAAGTAATCCAAAACCTCTTCACATTAATGGAGCTTGTTTCTGACAAATCCACCATCGAACATTTTGAGGCGGCTTGGAACGACTGTTCTATCCGCTACGGCGACATGAAGAAGCAACTCGCAGAAGACATCATCAAGGTTGTAACCCCCATCCGCGAGCGCATCAACGACATCTACAACGACACCGAATACCTCGACCGCGTTGCAAAAATGGGCGCAGAAAAAGCCCGCGTCAACGCACAGAAGACAATACAGGATGTCCGCGAAATCTTCGGATTCCGCCGCATACATTATTAATGGTGGATTGCGGACGGCTCGTCCGCCAAAAAAAACAATTTATGGCTATCGACACCAAGACATTTGAAACAGTTTTCAAACAGAACTTCGTGGCTGTTACGACCTACTGCAACAAGTACGTCCGTGACAGCGAAGAAGCCAAAGACCTTGCACACAGGGCTTTTATGAAAGTATGGGAAATACGCAACACCATACCGGCAGAAAGCAACATAAAAGCCCTGATTTACAAGATTGCACACAACCTATCAATCAACTACATACGCGACCACAAGAAATTTTGCGAGGAGGACGAACTCCTGACGATGGAAAGCGAAAATTCCGACGCCGACAACCAAATCAAGGCGGCGGAACTCGAAGCGGCGGTAATCGACACCATCAACCACATGCCAGAAAAAAGCAAAAAAGTGTTCCTGATGAGCCGTTACCAGCAACTTTCCAACAACAACATCGCCGAACAACTCGGCATCAGCATCAAGACCGTGGAGGCGCACATCACCACAGCCCTAAAAATGCTCCGGAAAAAAATTTTCGGCACAGACTGAAAAAAAATTCATTTTAATATTAGGGTTAACGCCAAGTTAGGTGTTATAAAAACAGAAAATAGTATGGTTTTTGCATGGAACACTATGCAACAACTAAATTGACATGAACATATATACTTGAAACCAAATGAACCATAACAACGACATACCAAAGATTTCGGACCTTAGGTTATTGGACATCGACGTGGACAGAGAATGGGCGAAATTCAGTGCCAACGCCGGAATCAAGGAAGGCAAAGTATTCAGGCTCAGTACGTTTTGGAAGGCGGCTGCGTCCATCGTGCTAATAATTGGCGCGGGGCTAATCGCATACAGCCACCTCAGCACACCCAAGACAGAGACGCACGTAGCGAGTCAGGAGGCGATAGAGGCCACAGTGGAGACTTCAACGCAAATCTCCCTCAACCGCAACAGCCGCATCACCTGCACCGACAACCGCAAAAACGGCTCGTACAACGTACACCTTGAAGGCGAGGCGTATTTTGACGTGGAGAAAAACCCGCAACGCACCTTCCTCATTGATACCAAGAACGTTACGGTAACTGTACGCGGCACCTCCTTTGACGTATGCGAGGAGAGCGACAAGACCACAGTAACCGTTACATCGGGCAACGTAGAAGTTACCAACCATGCCGACAACCAGACCATTGGCAACCTCACACGCGGCAAGCAACTCGTATGCCACGCGGACGGCAAGATGGAAGTGAGCGACGTTGACAACTTCAACTGCATCGCCTGGAAACTCCGCAAACTCGAATTCAACGACCAGACAGTGGAGGAGATAATGCAGCAGTTAGCAAAAGCCTACAACATCCGCTACCAAATAGCCGACGACGTGCGCGACGCCAAACTCACCGGCACATTCGAGCAACAGGACGTCGAGGCGGTGCTCAACGTCATCGCGCAGGCACTCGACCTCAGCATCGCGCAGGACGCAGACGGCACCTGGCAAATAGGAAAATAAAACCAAACCACCACATACCTAAGACAAAAACATTAGGCGGCGACACCCTTACAAAGTAGTTGCCGCCTGATGTTTTTGCGTTTATGATACCATGAGAGGCAGGAGGACATTCATATTATTGATGTTGACAACACTATTGCAGTTGCTACCCGCATCCATCCACGGGCAGACAGACCGCAACAGCGAACCCATCACCATATCCTGCCGCAACGAAACCCTGCGCCACGTCCTCGACCACATCACACGTCAGAGCGGCGTACTCTTCGTATATAACGCCGACCTCATCGACGACCAGGCCCTCATCGACATCAAAATCCGCAACACCGCCCTCCATACCGCCCTCGACCAGATATGCGACATCCTCGGCCTCGACTACTTCCCCGCCGAAAAACAGATAATCCTCAAACCGCGCCAAAAAAACATCACCGCCACCACCTCCGACGACAACGCCCGCACCATCTCCGTAAACGGCTACATACGCGACAAGCAGACCCACGAACCCCTTATTGGTGCCACCATAAGCGTTGAGGGACAGCCGCTTGGCACAGTTACCAACGGCATCGGCTACTACACCCTCACGCTCCGCAAAGGCGAATACACACTGATATTTTCGTACCTCGGATACCGCCGCGAATACATCAAGACCACCCTCTCCGGCAATATCACCATCGACCAAGAACTCGAAAGCACCGAGCAACAGGTGGAGGCGGTGGCCATCACATACAGCAAGACGCAGCCCGCCACCAAAAGCCTCCTCAACCGCAGCAGCACGCTCAACGTCAACGACTTCAACAAATATTCGGGACTCGTGCTTGGCGGCGACCTCGTGGGCATCCTCGCCACCGACCACGGCATCACAAGAATATCCGACGGCTCGGCTTTCTATAGCGTGCGCGGCGGCTACAAGGACCAAAACCTCATCCTCATCGACGAAGCCCCGATATACCATCCGTCGCATTTTTTCGGACTATACTCGTCGGTTGCGCCGCAGTCTATCAACTCCATAGAAGTGCACACCTCAGATTTTCCATTGAAATACGGCGGACGACTCTCGTCCATCACCGACATCCGTACCAAAGACGGAAGCCTTGGCAAATTTGGCATCAGCAGCGAGATAACGCCACTCACGCTCTCCGCCCGCGTGGAAATCCCCATCCACGACGACCGCATCACCGCCACCGCCAACATCCGCAAATCCATCCTCGGATGGGTGATGCGCCAACTCGACATCGACGGCAAATTTTCATTCTACGACATCCACAGCAAAATCCACTTTAAAATCTCGCCAAAAGACCGGCTGTACATATCCATCTTCAACGGCAACGACTATTACACCAACCTCGACATGGACAACAACTACGCCGTTACATGGAGCAACCTCGCCGCCACAGTGCGCCACTACCACACCCTCGGCGCAAAGCACTACATGAACCAATCGGCATATTTCGGGCAGTACAAATACCTGATTTACACCAACGAAGACCACTCCAACTATTGGAACACGCACATCGGCAACATGGCGTACAAGGCAGATTTTGTATGGGAGGCAACTCCTTGGGTTTCAATACGATATGGCGGCGAATACTCGTACCACATCTTTGTTCCCGCCACCTTATATATCGACAAAGAAAAATCAAACAGCGGACTCCTCACCGGCAACACCACCAACCTCGTGGCATACGTTGGCGCGGAGGCTCAGGCCACCAAGAAAATCGCCGTCAAAGCGGGCGCGAGGGTTTCGGTGTGGCAAAATTATGGTCCCGCCAAGAGTTATTATTACGACGAGCCGCTGCGCCGATGGGACACCACGTCTTACGGGTTTGGACGTTTCAACAAATATGTGCGCGTAGAGCCACGTGTTGCCGTGGTATATCGCGCCACGCCGCGCCTCGACATCAAAATTTCCGCCGAACGCAACGTCCAATTCCTCCACATGCTCAGCACGTCGATAAGCCCCTTCACCACATTGGACCTTTGGATACCAAGCGGCAACTACTTCAAACCGCAGGAAGTGCAGTCTGCCTCTTTTAGCGTGACGGCAAGAATTTGGGACATGACCATAGCGGGATGCGCCTATTACAAATACTTCCAAAACCTCACAGAATACAGCCTGCACGCCAATATGCTGATGAACCGCACGATAGAAAACGAGTTTTACCTTGGCAAGGCGAAGAGCGTGGGGTTTGAAATCTCCGCCGAAAAAAACGTCGGCAAAATCCGCATGAAGGCCAATTATTCCTACACATACTCCCACAAATACACGCCCGATCTATACACCTACGAATACATCCCAGACAACAACATCCCGCACTGCGTCCACCTGATGACGCTCTACAACATCACGCCGCGCC
>CAMJWL010000200.1 GCA_946409405.1 uncultured Bacteroidales bacterium | reverse complement strand
AAATGGAACAAAAAGCAATAGACCTCAAAGCGGCGGACAACGTGAGACTCCTCGCAGCCGCAATGGTAGAGAAGGCTAAATCTGGCCATCCGGGCGGCGCAATGGGCGGCGCGGACTTCGTACACGTGTTGTTCTCCGAATTCTTGAAATTCGACCCCAACGACCCTGAGTGGGACAACCGCGACCGTTTCTTCCTCGACCCCGGACACATGAGCCCGATGCTCTACTCCATCTTGACGCTCATCAACAAGTTCTCATTGGAAGACATCAAGAATTTCCGTCAGTGGGGCAGCGTAACGCCCGGACACCCCGAGCGCGACATCAAGCGCGGCATCGAGAACACCTCCGGTCCCCTTGGCGTTGGCCATGCACTCGGCATCGGCGCGGCAATCGCTCAGGAGTTCCTCGCAGCAAGGTTTGGCAAGAGGGTTCAGCACAAGACATACGTATATATCTCCGACGGTGGTATCCAGGAAGAGATTTCGCAGGGTGCAGGACGTATTGCAGGTTTCCTTGGCTTGAAAAACCTCATCATGTTCTACGACTCCAACAAAATCCAACTCTCGACCACCTGCAAGGAGGTTTCTGACGAGGATACTTACGCCAAGTACAAGACTTGGGGTTGGAAGGTCGTAAAAATCAACGGCAACGACGCAGCCGCAATCCGTCAGGCTCTCAAAAATGCTCAGAACGAGCAGACCCAGCCCACCCTCATCATCGGCGAAACCGCAATGGGCAAGGGCATCGTTACCGAAAACAACGAAAACTTCGAGGGCAAATGCTCTACTCACGGCCAGCCCGTCAGCAAGTCGGGTGGTTCGTTTGAGATGACTGTTAAGCACCTCGGCGGCAACCCCGAAAACCCCTTCGAAATCTTCCCCGAAGTGAAGGAGTATTACGCCCAGAAACTCGCCGAAAAGGCAGCCGCTGCCAAGGCTGAGAAGGCTGAGGAGGCTAAATGGGCTGCAGCAAACCCCGAACTCGCCAAGAAGTATCAGCAATACTTGAACAACGACTTCGAGATTCCCGCGCTCAACGACCTCACATTCGACAAGGCAACCGCTACCCGTGGTTCGCTCGGCAAGACTCTCGCCGCAATGTACGGCAAGGTTGAGAACTTGGTGGTTGCATCCGCCGACCTCTCCAACTCCGACAAGACCGACGAGTTCCTCAAAAAGACAAAGGCATTTACCAATGGCGACTTCTCTGGCTCGTTCTTGCAGGCTGGCGTTTCGGAATTGACAATGGCTGCCCTCTGCGTTGGTATGATGCTCCACGGCGGTGTCAAGACTGTTTGCGGTACGTTCTTCGTATTCTCCGACTACGAGAAGCCCGTTCTCCGCGTTGCAGCCCTGATGAAGACCCCCGCAATCTTCCTCTACACCCACGACTCGTTCCGCGTAGGCGAAGACGGCCCCACCCACGAACCCATCGAGCAGGAGGCTCAAATCCGCCTTATGGAACAAGTGGACAACCACGACGGCAAGATGTCAACACTCGTACTCCGTCCCGCCGACGCTTACGAATCTATCGAGGCTTACAAGATGGCAATCGCCAACACCGAGTGCCCGACTGTGATGATTGGTTCGCGTCAGAACATCGACATCCTTCCGCAGGGCAAGGCAGCATCGCAACTCGACCGCGCCGCTCAGATTAAGAAAGGCGGCTACATCGTTAGCCAGACCAAGGAAGGCAATCCCGATGTTGTTTTGGTAGCCAACGGTTCTGAGGTTGCAACTCTCCAAGGCGCAGCAGCCACCATCGCAGAGAAGACCGGCAAGAATGTCCGCGTAGTTTCTGTGATTTCGCCGCGTTTGTTCGAGAACCAGGGCGAGGCATACGTTGAGTCGGTAATTCCGTCTAAGGCTCGCGTTTTGGGCATGACGGCAGGTCTTCCCTCCGTATTCGCCACCATCATCCCCGGCTTCAAGAAGGATGTATTCGGCCTCACACACTTCGGCGCATCCGCACCCGCCGGCGTATTGGACGAGAAGTTTGGCTTCAAGCCCGAACTCTTCGCTCAGTGGGCAGTTGAGAGGTTGAAGTAGTAATTGGTCAACACGAATTAATTTAATAAGGTGGCATCGCAGAGAGCGGTGCCACCTTATTTGTTTTCATACATGAAATCATGCGGCAAGACCACGTTCCTCGAGGTGGTGGCGTATTCGGAAGAAGAAGTTTGATATTTAAGTTTTACAACGAAGTAATTTCAGAGGTGGTGAGTCCAGTGTACTTGGCAATCACATCTATGGGCAATCCGTCGGCTTTCATGGAGCGGGCGGTTTCGAGCAATGCTTCCGCACGACCCTCTGCACGACCCTCTGCACGACCTTCTGCACGACCTTCCGCACGACTGACCTCCCTGACTGTCATGTCCCTATTGTTGCGCAGAAACTCCATGTCCCAAAAACTGTCAAACATACGCTGTTCTTCTTCCGTAAGATGGCGGCAGAGTTCCAATGCCTCTTTAACGTCTTTGTTCTCCAAAAGATCGTCGGTAACGTTCTCCTCGCCCGTCCTCGCATTGATGGAGGTAAGAAATTGTTGCCACAACTCCAACAATGTCTTTTGACCTTTGTTTTGCGGCACAAATTTGGGAAGTTCGACACAGACTATTTCAATGCCCTTAATCACATTGTCGGGATGACCAACCTCCGACATTGTGTAACGGTGGTAATTATCATTGTCTTCCTTTTCGTATATATCGTTAAGGATGTTAACGGCGAAAACTTTTTTGAGTTTGTAATACCTCTCGCCCTTGTTGTACAGCGAGCAATATACTTTCGCACTATTATACATTACTCGGCGCAGGAAGTCTGCCGACCAACACATCTGCATCTCTACGATGAAGTAGTCGTCGTTGGAATCATAACAACGCACGTCAACGATGTTGTTACGCTTGCCGTCGGTCGTTGGGAAAATCTCTGACGGCAGGTACTCTACATCCTGTATCTTGTTTTTACTATCCTCCAATTTGAGTACCGCATTCAAGAGGCTGATGGTCAGATTCTTGTGCGCTCCAAAAATCTTCTTGAACACGACATCTGTCTTGGGGTCGTAATACTGCATCATGGCTGCACAATATTAATGGTTATACAATCTGCCGTAAAATTATATTGTTTTTTTGAAACAGGCAAAAAAATGTTTGTCAACAACAATAAAAATTATCATCTTTGCATCATTGATTAATCAAAATTTTGCATCATGCCAAACTACATCGAACAGTTAACCTCCACATTGCAAACCTCGTATACGCGATACAAGGACAATCCGTCGCCGGAAAACAGAGCCGCACTTACGGATTCAATGCTGGAAATAAACCTCTTATACGCTCACGAGGGCATGGACGAGGAGTTCGGCAAAAATATGATGCAACTAATAAAACTAACCAATTCTTTGCTTTCCGACGAACAAACCAACCGTTTGGCGGATAATTTTTCGATTCTTACGCAAAAAATTAGAGACCGAATTTTTCAGCATCCTGAAATTTTGGACTCGTTGTTTACCTTGATGCTCGAACTCAAAATAAATCCCCAATGCAAAAATTATGTTGCGCTCTACAAAAGCATCCACAGATTCAGAAAAATTTGGAAAGGGTACATCGATTTTTGCAGGTGGTGGAATTTTGAAAATTTCACGGCTTTGGATTACGTCATAGAACCAGGCGCGAAAATGTCGCTTGCAGAATCTGCATTAATTTTTTACACCAAACGCCTGATTAACACCGACTTCCATGAAGACCTCGCAAAACTTGCCGTTACCTTTATCCGAAACCTATCAAAATATCCGCTGACGATATATTCCAATTATTACATCGCAAAACTTTTGGTAAGACTCAAATACAACAACGCTCTGATACGCAGAATTTTGCGACCTTTTATGATAACCAAGGCAATGAAACCGTGGGGGTGGCATCTGATGAGCAAAACTTTCAATTGCAACGATGAATTTATCGAAAAATTTTCGTGCTTACTGTTGGCTTTGGAGTTTGGCAAAGTCTTCCCCGCAACTATTGTCAATGACATTTATTTGGATTTGGCGATGATGTTCCACAATATCAACGAACTGCCGCAAACCAAGTTTTTCCTTGAAATCTTCCTGAAAATAAGGCGCGAGGCGGGCTACAAGATTCCGTTTTATGTCAAAAAAATCACCGAAAAACATTGGTACGCCACCACCGCCCCACTCCGCCCCGACACGTCTTTCAACTATAAGGAAAACTGCCGCAACATCCTCCGCCGCACCACCACAGCGGACGCCGCACTGTACGAATGGCTGTGCCAAGATTTGATAACGCGATTCCCGGAGTCTATACAGTGGAGTCAAGAGTGGTACGACACGATGAACGAGGGGGAAAGAATATTCTGACACATTGATAAAACCATTGAAAAAATTTCGCCGCTCAGTCACGCCACGCCCTTGTGGGGCGCGGCACTCCCTCGCTACGATTTTTTTTTCAATGGTTGGTTAGTTGTTTTTGTTCTGCCTTGTGTTGTGGCGACAAAACAGAATTGTGGTAAATACTACAAGCCACGCACAAGCCGAACCGAGAAACCGATGCCACGGTTGATGTAGTACGCAGGGTACACGCAGCCCGAGGTGAAGTACAAGTAGAAGGCATCGGACGAGCCGTCTGCCGAACTCGACCAATAGCGGCCGTCGGAGCCAACGTTGAGTACTTTCGCACCGAGGCGGCAGCCGGCAGCGGGAAGGAACACCGCACCGGCGTCCTCCAAGGGTTTCCAATCGGACTCCTTCTCAAATACATTTACATTATATGCGGCGTCGGCTGTATTAGTATTGTTAAGTGTAGTGCTGGCACTCCAACCATCAGGCAATAGGATTACGCCAGTCTTACCGCAAACAGTAGCCTTGGCATAGCGGATGACATCCGTGCCTCCACGGGTGTTGAACAGGTACTGCCACTGGGCACTGCTGAGGGTGAACCATGCTGTGCCCTCAACGGTGGTTGTGTTGTTGGAGAACTCGTTATTGGTTGTTGCGGGGTTGTATGTACCGTCGGTCTTAGTTTGGATGATGCTTGCTGCGGCAGTTCCGTCAAGCCACATGCCCCAGCCAAAAAGGTCTGTCCACTTGTTGTCTGTTTCCCAACTTGCGTAGTTGTCGCCAACGTTGTCGCCTGTGGCATGGCGTATCTCGTACTGCTGCGGTGCAAAACACCACTCTTTGGTACCTGTGTTGTACTGCAAGTTGCCTTTGGAAAAATAAACTTGAGTACCATCTTCATCAACAGTGAACTTGCCAGACTGCCAATTCTGTGCCTTTTTCTCCTTTACCGTGTAGATTTTGCCGGCTTCAGTGTTTTTGCTGCCAAGTGCCTTATCAGACGGTACGATGTAGTAGTAGCCATCTTTAACTTCCACCGAGTTGTTTTCGCATCTGTATCTTCCAATATTGAAAAACATCCGAATCCTTGTACTTTTTTGTGGTCTCCATAAAGGCAAAATGTGCAAGCCTGTCGTCATGCTTCGGGTCAATGAAGTTCATGAAGAATACACCGTAGATTTTCTTCAAATGATAGTCCCAATCACGTTTCTTTACCTTGCCGTCCTCGTCGATGTAATCGATAGTGCCCTTGTCCTGCTGGCGCGACGCCGCACGAGACAAGTAATACACTATGCGTTCGGCAAAGAATATCTGTTCGCTGTTCTGCATCTCTATCACAAACTCCTCGCCGGTGTCGGTTTCGCAATGCACGTCATATAAACCACGCGGCGGATGTCCTGATTTGATTCGTCGCACTCGCCGTCGGTGATGGTTACCTTGGCAATGTCTATCGTCGGGTCCTGCGTCTTTACCAATTCGTTGAGGAAACCTCGTGTTATACAATTCGTTGTTACAATTTTGCACAAAAATACTTTGTTTTTTCAAAATCCACAAAACCAAGTCACAAGTTTTAAC
>CAMJWL010000199.1 GCA_946409405.1 uncultured Bacteroidales bacterium | reverse complement strand
ACTGCCGTTAATACGGTCATTATCAACAAAATAAATCTTTTCATAATCGTAAATGCTTTTGTGATCTCTCTATTATATATCGTTGCAAAAATAACGCCATTTGACCATTAACTTTTTTTAACTAAAAATTCCCCCTAAAAAATTTGCACAATCAAAAAAGCCATCTTAATTTTGCAGTGTACTAATACATTAATACACATAGACACATATACACGTATAAATTATGATTACGATAGACAACATCAAATTCAGTTATGCAAAGCACGAGGTCTTTGACAACCTGAGCCTTCGTTTTGACGAGGGTACGGTCTATGGACTCTTGGGTCTCAACGGAGCGGGCAAATCGACGCTCCTGTACCTCATCAGCGGTTTGCTCTTCCCACAGGAGGGTAGGGTGGAGTTCAACGGACACGATATGTCGCAGCGCAACCCCAACGCGCTCGCCGACTTGTTCTTGGTGCCGGAGGAGTTTGAACTCCCAAGGATTACCTTCGAGAAGTACGTAAGGCTCAATGCGCCTTTCTACCCGAAATTCAGCCGCGAAACCTTGGACAAATGCCTCAGCGGTTTCAATATGACCGCCGACATCCGCCTCGACAAACTTTCGATGGGTCAGAAGAAAAAGGCTTTTGTATGTTTTGCCCTCGCCGCCAACACCTCGCTCCTCATTATGGACGAGCCTACCAACGGCCTCGACATCCCGTCCAAAAGTCAATTCCGCCAAGTGGTTTCATCTTGTATGGACGACAACCGCACCATCATCATCTCCACTCACCAGGTGCGCGATGTGGAAAACCTTATCGACCATATCACCATCATCAACGAAAAGAAGTGCGTATTTGACCGCAGCATCGCCGAGATTACCGACCATCTCACCTTCTCCGCCACTAAGTCAGAATCCGCCATCTACTCGCAGGACAGTATGGGCGGCGGCGTATCGGTGTCCAAACGTCTAATCGACGACCCCGAAACGCCTCTCAACATCGAACTCCTCTTCAACGCCGTCCTCGCACAGAAGGACGCTATCAACCAAGTGTTTAACAAGTAACTAACTAATTATGAATTCAGTATTTAACATAAAGCGTTTTTGGGCGTACTTGAAACGCGAAATCGTTGTCAACCCCAAACGGGTGTACATTCCGGCGGGGGTGATGACAGTGTTGTTTGGGGCGTTTCTGTTGGTGAAGTTTGCGGCTGGTGATTCGGGAGACGGCGTTGTGGCGATGAACTCCTTGAAAAATGCGGCAGAGTCGTTGACGGGATTTTTGGGATTTGGCGGCGCGGCTCTCGTGCTGATTTACACGTCGCAGATTTCCAATTGTTTCGCCCAAAAAACTTCCTGCACCGACTTCCTCACTGTACCTGCCTCGATGCTCGAAAAATACATAGGCAAGATTGTCGTAAACTTCTTCATCCCTCTGAATATCTATGTCTTGACGTTTGGCATAGCGCAATATGCATTGAACGACAACGAATGGTTGGAGATTTGGCTTGGTTTTATCGCCGGCACTGTCTTCGTCAGCGGTATTTTCCTCTTTTGGGGCGCATTGTTCAGAAGGTTTGCGGCGTTGTGGGCTGTGTTGGCAATTACGGCTTCGGTGCTGTTGATTTACCATTTCAGGTTTGACATTGACCGTATGAACTTGATGTTCCTCGACCCTTGGAGGGTTTACTTCAATGGAATGTCAGATGCTGGCGTGGCTATTTTCTTCAACATTGTAGCCGCCATTTTCTTCATAATCAACGCCGTAATTGGTTACTTCATTTACAGGCGCAAACAACAGATTGTTAAACCCTTTAACCGTTGACAACTATGGAAAACAACTTCAATTGGAAAAGGTTTTGGAACTTGTTCCATTACGAATATGCCAAGGTGAGGGCGTTGTGCGTCGGCATCCTCATAATGGCGGTGGCTGTCGTGCTGCTCAGTAATGTGTTGATGATGTTGCCAAATCTGTTTAGTGGAACAATCCGAACCGTTGTTCACTGTATGCTCGCTGCTACAATCACCTTTATCTATATCGGATTGATATTGACAAGTGTGATGTTTGGATTCTCCGGCTCCAACAAGACTCTGATTCCCGACCTGATGATTCCCGCATCAAATGCCGAAAAGTTCGGGGCTAAGTTTTTGGTCTATTGGCTGATACCCACGCTGTTTGCTTTCGCAATGATTTGGGTGCTTCCATTCGTTGCCGAGCATTACCAAATGCAGGTCGATGGACAGTGGGTTAATATGGTCAAGATTAACGGTGTGATTGAGACGAAAGAATCCGCCGCGCATAGCCGTTGGCTGATTTATAGGTTCCACTTCTTCCTGTACCTCTGTTTTTCTGGGCTGATGATGCTTGTGAGTGCGATTTTCTTCAAATATGCCGACCCGAAAAAGTTTGGAGGGTTTGTAGGAATTACGATTTTTGTGGTGTTGACTATAAACAATTACGTTGACTTCCACTCTCTGTATTCCGGTAGTATCTACGACTACCTGACCGCCGAAAATTGCCGCGTCACCATCTTCCAACTTGCTCTCGGTCTCTTGGTTGTGGCTGTATGTACCGCAATCTCTTATAGAAGGTTCTGTCGTCTAACTCTCAAATAATCAACAACTATGGACTTCAAAGAAAGCAAGCCGATATATATGCAGATAGTCGATAGGATTTGCGGCGAAATTTTGACGGGCGTTTACAAGGCGGAGGAGCGCATCCCCTCGGTGCGCGAATATGCCGCCAACCTCGAAGTCAACGCCAACACAGTGGTGCGCTCCTACGATTTTTTGCAAAACAAGGACATCATCTTCAACAAGCGCGGCATCGGCTATTTCGTCTCCGACGGCGCGGCT
This sequence comes from uncultured Bacteroidales bacterium, assembly GCA_946409405.1. Lineage (GTDB taxonomy): Bacteria > Bacteroidota > Bacteroidia > Bacteroidales > UBA3824 > UBA3824. Next base: position 3,095 of record CAMJWL010000199.1, on the reverse strand, counting down.
CAAAAAATCCTCCAAATGCGCCGCGAAATGTTTATGAAGGAGCAACTCAACGAATTCTTCGACGAAATCGACATCCTCAAAATACCGATTGAGGAGATTGTGGAACTTTATAATCAACGGAATAAATAACAACTACGAAAAACGCTAAAAACGCTAAAAATTGAAAACTATAATTTTCGTGTTTTTCGTGTTTTTCGTAGTTAAAAAAAATATATAACGATGAAAAGAATAGCAATTTTCGTTGCAATGGTGGCACTGATTGCCGCCTGCAACCCCTACGGCAGCGAGGTTCCTCGCGACCTTCTTGGCAACTATTGGGAACTCACCACTGGCAAGTGGAAACTCGGTTTGTACGAGGAGTTTGCCATCTACCAAAACGATTTTTGGAACTACCAATCAGTTGCTGACAAGCAAATCGTTCTTGTCAACAGATCAGGCGAGACCAAGACCCTCAACCTCAAAAGTTTCGATGAGTGGTCTTACGGTTCTATTCACGGCGAGGCATCTGTCTTCGCAATGTTCGTCAACGGCAAACAGGTTGGCAAAATCAAAGCATCGTGGGCGGATTTCGCAGATGAATCACCGATTGGGTTTACCAATATATTAAGTAATTTTTGGCTCGATTCGTCAGCATTTAAGAAGCAACACGAATACCGCATAGACACTGCCGTCGTGCGGCTCTACCTCCGCAACACGGCGCAGGGGTTGACGGCGTTTGGCAAGCGCAGCGTCAATAGGCGCAAAGACATTCAGGTGCTCAATTACCTCGAATCCAAGAATGTAATCGCGTACCCCATAGACTCCACCGACCATTATGGTTATTGTTATGAATTCAAAATCCCTGTAACGGGTGTGTCGGAGATTCCTATGGCAGACCTTTTTGACTATTACAATAGGGGTTGGAACTCCGAAGCCAGCAAGGTGATGAACTTCGTCGTTGAGCCTGGCGACACCCTGATGTTTTTCGGTTGGGAGGATCATCTCGAATTTTCGCGTGTCAACGCATACGGCACCACAGAATGTTCTGGCGGCGACAATTGGCTTTATAATTCTGAGAAAAATATCTGCTGCGGAAGGGAGGACGAACCGAATCGATTTGACCCAAATAAGATTGGTACTTCAATGAAATATAAGAACCTCTACAATACCAAACGCCACTTCAATGAATTGAACGCTTTGCTGTCCTGCGACCCAAATTCTGACTCTCTGAAAGCTGTTTTCCCGATAAGTGAGGACGAGATTTTCAAGACTGTTACGGTCTATGATTTTGTAATCAACTACATCAAGCAACACGCCGACACATTGCCCTCTACTCCTGAAAATTTGGCGCAGCATCCGGATTGGATTTTGGCGGAAGGAGAAGCCAACATCCTCATCAATCCCGAATCCATCAAAAAATTGGGATTGAGCGACGACTTCATCGAATTTTACCGACTGATGCAAGCGGTACAATTCTACGACGATTTTTCGCCCGTAACTCCGATGCAAGATTTTGAAAAACAATCCATTATGCGAAATATCACCAAGCCGGATTACAAGCGGTATTTGGAGGACAAAATGAAGAAGGTGGCGGAATAGAAAATTTTTTTTCCAAAAAACCTGTAATATTTTCGGACATTGGTTGTCTATATGATGACAGCAAACAATAATTACAAACAATAAAACACAAAAATGAAAAGACTTCTGACATTCATTTTCTTGCTTCTCTCGCTGACAATCTCGGCGCAGAGGACAATCGAGAACCCGGTAATTGGTGCCCGTGGTATGGGCGCGTGTACGGGTTTCTTCATCGACAAAATCGTCCTCAACAAGGACGTAACCAAGTTTTATATGACCAACTACCACGGTTATGCTGAGGGCAAGTTTCTCATCGTTTCGGGTACAAGGATTGTAGCCGACGGCAAGCCATTGAAGGTGATTAGCGCAGAGGGCATCACCTTGGACGAGTGGACGTTGCCAAAGGACAACGTGGAGTTTGTGTCGCATTTCGTCCTCAATTTCCCCGCAATCGACAAGTCGGTGGAGACCATCGATTTCATTGAGGGCGACAATCCTAATGGGTTCCACCTCTACGACATCGCCCTCACCGACCAGGCCGCCGAGCGAATCAAGCAGCGCATCACAATGCCCGACGCCATCCGTAACTACGCCGCCAATATCCAAGACAACGGTCAGAGTCTTGAAAAAAACGTTTTTTCAATGAAGCCCGCCACCGTAAAGGGCAAACTCTATGGCTATGACAAGAGGACTTTCGGCGAGAGGATGGACAATTCGGTTACAGTCTATATCTACAATCCATTTTTGGCGGATCAGTTGTCGTACTCGTCAAAAATCAACGCCGACGGCACTTTTGAAATTTCCGTGCCGATGACCACAAAACATCAAGTGGCGTATTTTGTGGTGCAGCCCATCATTAGCAACAATATATTAATCTCCGCAGGAAAGACCGTCGAGATTAATTACGATTTTCAAGAGATTTACCGTCCGTGGGAACTGCCCAACAGCCGCCTAAATCCGTATTTTGCGGGAGAGAATGTTGACATCAATTATGCCTTGACGTTGGGCGTGTCACGTGGCATACATCAAGAATTGCTCCGCAATCCAACCGCCTCCGCCAAGGTGTCAAAATTCACAATGGCGGAGTTCAAGGATTATGTGATGATTTTTTTTGACGATTACAACATCCGCATCGACGCAATGCCGATTACAAAACGCGCCAAGGAATTGTTGCGAATCGAATTGAAGTCAGAGGAGGCGTACTACCTTTCGATGGGAGATCATTGGATAGAAGAAGCATACCGCACCGCCAACGGCAAGGGCTACCGCGACCCGATTCCCGATTTTGTGGCTCCGAAGATGGACGAGAGTTATTTGGACTATGTGCAATTGCTTGGTCTTGACGACGTTATGATGTTCTATGCGCACCAATTCAGTTACAACATTACCGGATGGAATATGTGTGTTGAGCAAGTTTTCTGCAAGTCAAGGTATTTGGACGAATATAACGCGCTCTACGCCAACACTATGGAAAACCTTCCCTCTACCGTCAAAAAAATGCCGAAAAAGGAAAAGCCGCTTGCCGCCATCCTCGCCAA
>CAMJWL010000198.1 GCA_946409405.1 uncultured Bacteroidales bacterium | reverse complement strand
CTTTCAAAATTCGGCAATCCTCTCCGAAATCACGCGAATGAGCGTTGATGATGTAAACAATTACATCACAACCGGGAAGAATTTTCTTGTACAACTTTTCGTACTCAATGTCCTTGTCAACATCGTTATTCAATCCCGGCATATCGTAGATTGACAACTTGAATCCATCTCGCAGAGGAAATATTTTTTCAACAATTTCAGTAGTTCCTTCCGCGAGATTTGAAGTGTAATTTTTCAACCCGAACACAGAATTGAGGGTTGTTGATTTGCCGACACCTGACTGTCCGATAACAGCAACACGGAACGGCTTTTCAATCAATTCTTTGTTCAAAGCGGCGTTGACTTGTTCCTGTTCCTTTTGAGAAACTTTCGCTTTCTTGAAGATTTTGTCGAAAATTTCATCAATCAAAAACCTTGCATTTGTTTTTTCTGCCATATTATTTAGTGTTTAGTATTTTAGATTTTAATTCTTCCAATCCGTATTTGCGCATAGCACATACAGGCACTACATCAAAAGGTAAGAATTTGCCGTCAAACCTTTGATGAATGATTCCTATTCGCTCTTGAATGTTGCGCATACATTGCTCGGTTGGCTTGTTGGAGGCATTGTCCCACGGTTCGTATTTGCCGTCCGAATCCGTAATTATCTTAGAATCAATATGATTCAGTGCAACAACGAATTTCACAGATTTCCGTTTGTCGGTATAATCCTTTATCCGATTTAGAAAACGCTGTACAGGTGCATCTGTTCTGTCAAATGTTGAAACAAGGACAACGCAATCCGATTTTTTTACGGCGTGTTGATAATACCTTTCGTACACTGAATCAGAAGAAAATTCTCCTATGCCCGGCGTATCATAAATTGTAACGCCCTCGTATTTTTTACCGACAGGCGACAATACCGTTACGGAATACAATTCTTTTGTACAAGCCACCAAGGGGTCTGTCAAATACTTAGTACCCCATAAGCCGTTTATAAGGCTTGTCTTTCCGTTGCCCGTCCTGCCAATGAAACACACATTATATGTCTTTATCAAATCCATAATTACTCCACTTCTCCTTTTATTAATACAGATTTGACAACTTTGTTTTCTTCGTTGGTCTGCGAGAGAATCCAACATTGTTTTGCAACGTTGTATCTTTCGTTGAGGGCGATAGTTGTGCCATCAGATTTAATGTACATATTCTGATAAGTTTCGTTGGCAACAAAAGATGTACACATATCAGGTTTTATTCCCCACATTGAGAGTACGCGCAATACAGCATTGCCGTCGCGGTATATCTGTTTCCAAAATGCAGTCAAATTTTCATCATTGATTGTAATGACATCTTCTGTCCAAGCATTTCCGTTGTATGAGCCGTCAAGCAATGAATTGAATTTTGGAATGAAGACGTTTATGTTGTCCAAAAATGTTTTTTTTGCCGCATTTTGATTAACTGATACGCTTGTAGAACGTTTTATTGGTTCAGTGTCCGCAATCGGATTGCTAAGATTAGACTGGTCATCCGTTTTTGAATTATCTTGCAGGTCGGTCTCGTGAGTTAGATTTCGGTCTTGTGTTTGTTCCTGTATTTTGTATTTACGCACAATCATTCCACCTACAAAACCAATCGCCAATCCTGCCAAAAGGCCTCCAAATGTTCCCATATTGTTTTGTATTCGTTCAACATTAATTTTCTTGTCAGCCGAACACAAAAAAGAAAGGGGCGAAATTACTCCGTAGCCATCTAAAAGGTCCGCTAAAACCCAATTCCTACTACAAAGTAAACTCGCACCCTTTTTATATGGATGCGAGCATCTGCAAGTGCTGACGGAATTTTATTAATAAATTAGCGGTTTATTAGATAGTCAGCCCGTGCAAACGCTCTTTCAATTCTATGTCTTTAACGCCTCAAATGTACGACAATATTTTTTTAAATACAAAATCTTTTCACAACTTTTTTTCAAAAATTTTGTAATGCATTAATGTTCAACTATGTCCATACCGCCTCATTCTCCCAACCTTGCGGGAATCCCATTGCGGCGGTGTCGATTGAAGGATATTTTTTTAAAATGGTTTTGAATTGCAGTTTGAAATCGTTGCCGTATTGCATCGAATCAAGCCAATAGACAATGCAACAAAGTACAGCGTACAATTTGTTGGCATCCACTTGGCGGTTTGCTATCCAATTTCCACGCAGATTTACAGACAACTGTGGCGGTGAGGTCAACATTCTGTTCCATAGACGCGAATGATGTGCGCAATAGTTGCGAAGTGCCGAAAGACTTCGCATCCAACTCTCCAAAACCTCGTGTTGTGGAAGATTGAATTCGCGGGCAATCCTTTTCTTAACTTGGTTGTCGGCAAAATTGTAGTATAATTTCGACAACGTACCCAACGAAACCAATTCGAGAGTTTTCCACGCAGGAGGAAATTCAGGCTTGTCATACTTATAGAAATGATCCTTTATGAAATCCTCTTTGGAGCGGACAACTTCTCTATCAAGCGATGTCAGATTTTCTAAAAAACGGTGTTCACTTTCGTGCAACGACATTTCCAAAAACCAAAATGCACTATGCTGCATCGAGAAATGTTGTATTATTTTTGACCGTAATGCAACTTCAATCCTCTGAATTGCAGAAAATAATAGATGGCGGAGATCATTATCAAACTCATATAATGCAACTGCGTTTTCAAATGTAGCCCCCCGCTTGAATTGATGTGATTGTTTGTCAGCCTCCATCGGGCGAAGGTAGGCTGCAATTCTGAAATAACTAACCTCCCCCAAAACTTTTTCTGCGGCTTTCTCGTCGGCAAAAGTTAGTCCACGCGATTTTAACAGTGAAATTTGGTCGGTTATGCTTAATGGTTGTTTCGAGTACGTATTCATAATGCCATAAAATAAAAGACCCGCCCTGGTTCGCTGTTCTATGGGAAGCGTGGCGGATTCTGTCATTTGCAAAGTTATAACAAATTTTCATTCCCTCCAAATCTTTTCCCAACTTTTTTATAAAATAATCGCAATTACTTACTATTCACTTATTTCCACGCCGCGCGAATCCCAATCCGCACGGCGTTTCAATTATCAATTTTCAATTTCTCAATTTCCAATCCCTTCCTGTGTCAGCACAATCTTCTCAATCGTTCCATCATCACGAAAACGAAGATGTTCTACGCAGACTTGACGGCGGCAGTCGCCTCCGGGGGTATTGTGGAGCATATAGGAGCCGTCGTGATAGAAGAAATACCACTTGCCGTCAAACTCGTTGACGCTCGGATGAATCGTGAAACCATATTTGGCACTGCCGGTAAGTAGTCCGCCGTATGTCCACTCGCCGTTGATACTTTGGGCGTATGAGTATGCCATCTGTTCGGGCTGAACTCCCGGAGCATCGGCGGCATAAACATTGTAATACAATCCGTTGCGCTTAAAGAGCCACGGGCCTTCGGAATAATTGCGCAGAGGTACTTTGCGGATTTCGCCGTCGAGTTCGGTCATATTCGGTTTGAGTTTCACCATATAACAATCGCCATTGCCCCACGCCATCCAAGCCGTGCCGTCGTCGTCGATAAGCACCGTGGGGTCGATGTCGGCGTTAGGACGGTGCGAATCGGGGGTCATATCGTCGGTAATGAGCGGAGTGCCGTCTTTGCGGGCGGGGACAAAAGGACCTGTTGGCGAATCCGACACAGCCACATCAATGGTGTGCTTGCCGTTGCTGCGGTCGTCGAGGGTTACATAATAATAAAACTTGCCGTTGCGTTCCACCACCTGACCTGCCCACGCTCCAAAGGGGTTGGCATACTTAAAATCGGAGGCACGAAGCACCACGCCGTGACAAGTCCAATTGACCATATCCGCCGACGAGTAGCAAACCCAATGCGGCATATTGAACCATCCGCCCACGTCTGCCCTGTCCTCGCCAACGTAGGCATAAATGCGGTCACCAACAACGGTGCAGGCAGGGTCGGCAGTGAAACGGTCGCCAAAAATGGGATTCTCGCCCTTCTTGCGCTCAAAACCCGTTGCAAAAATCTTTAAGCGGGCTATCTCGCCGTCCAACACTTGCAGCGAATTTGGGAATCCGCCCGGAAAACCTCGCCCCACAACCCAACGTCCAACACGGTGAGGCAGCGCGTAACCTTTGTATTCAAGGCGTGAAATCTGCGGCTTTTGATTGCTATCTTTATTGTTGACAGTCAACACCATAGACGACGATTTGGTAACGGAATTGTACGTGCAAACTACCTCAACATTGTACCAAACATCCTTGTCGGTGGGATTGACGGCAGCCACACGGCAGGGATTGCCATCCAAATCCTTAACCTCGGCAAAAATCCTGTGCTGAGTGTTGTCGTAACCGATGGCAAGGTCGGCAAAAACTTCGCCCCTGACACCCTCCTTGCAGACGAAAACCTGTTCAGTACCAAGCGTATGGCACATCATCGACAGCGATATTTTCACCTCTTGTCGCCCGTCGGCATAGAAAAGCCTCGACTTGTTGTTGGTGGCGATTTCAGATCGGTTGAGACGGATTACGGTATCGGGATTGTTGATTTCAAACTCTTGCCATCCGCCCTCGATATACGGCAAATCATTATTTGTAACCACCTCAATATCGCCATATCCAAGCCTGTCGCCCTCGGCAAGGCGGTCGGCTTCAAAACGGAGGATTTTGGCTCGTATGGGCGAAAATTTCACGGTCTGCCATATCGGATTGTTGACAATGTTGGAAAACTCGCCCGAGGAGATTTTTTCCCAATTTTGCCAATCTTTCGACGCCCAAAGCGTGTAATGCGTTACAAGTCCGTTGCGGGTGTCTTGCGGCGGAAGATAGCGGAACGAGGTGATTGTCTGTTCGTTGTCGTAATCAATAAACATCTGTTTGGGCGACGGCATAAAGATATGCAGGTTTGACGACAGTTTTTCGCCCGAGTTGGGAATGTCGGCTGTGAGTTCGGGTGCAAGATACGCCGATGTGCGCTTGATGATGGGTTTGCATTTGGAGTCCAACACTGTGAACCTCAGCGCGTTGGCATTAACGGTTGGAAAACAAATAATCCTCCGCCGTCCGATTGTGGTGAGCCCGTCGCCATTGTTTGCAAGTTGGTCTTTGAGCGGAATCCATTTGCCGTCAACGAGTGCTTCGAGCGAGAATTTTTTTACGCGCTGACCATACCTGATGTCTTCCTCCGCCACAAAACGATTGACAGCCGTAGTTTTTTTAAAAGTAATAACAGTTTGATTGTCAACAGTTTTTATCTTGGCATTTGCGGCGAGGTCGTTTTTGAAAACCTCCTGAATCATCTTATAGAAAGCGATTCCACGCAGGCTGTCGTTCGGGTGGATGCGACCGTTGGGGGCTATCGGAAAATTGAGCAACAACGTTGAATTGCGTCCAACACTCTTGTAATACGTGTCCATCAGTTTTGAGAGGCTCTTTACGTGCTCGTTTTCGGTGTCGTGATAAAACCATCCCGGACGTATGCTCGTGTTGGTTTCGCCGGGACACCACACATCGCCGTCCTCAACTCCAAAATGCAACATTTGGTAAGGAGTGTCGCCGGTACGGTACATCAGGCTCCAATTGGTTTCGCCGACGTTGCCCGCCTCGGTGCCCACCCAACGGATGTCGCCACGATCGCCGCCGTCGTTCCAAATCAGGCAGTTAGGCTGCAACTCGCGAATCATCTTGAAAGTTTCTGCCCAGCCGTAATATGTCTTGCCGTCGATGCGCCTTGTTTCGTTTGCGCCGCCATACCATCCGTCGCCGCCGTTAGCCCCGTCAAACCAAACCTCAAACATATCGCCATATTCGGTGAGGAGTTCGCGGAGTTGGTTGCGGAAATATGTAACGTATTCGGGGCGGCCGTAGTCGGGATGGTTGCGGTCCCACGGCGAAAGATAGACGGCAAATTTCAATCCCTCCGCCTTGCACGCCTCGGCAAGTTCCCTCAC
>CAMJWL010000197.1 GCA_946409405.1 uncultured Bacteroidales bacterium | reverse complement strand
GCTGGACGCGCCGCCGACATCACGTCTGGCGAGGTGTTCATCGTGCGCAAACACCAAGGCAGTTATTACATCACCACCGGCAACTATGTGGAGAACGTAAACATCGCCACGATGCGTGAGAAACTGGAGCGCGTAAACTCTCTCTCGCCCGAAGACTTGAAGAAACTCTTTATGATGACGCTCCAAAACAAGAAAATCTCCAAGCAGGGCGGTGCGGGTCTCGGTTTTATGGAGATGGTGCGCAAGACCAAGGAGAAACTCGACTTCGACTTCGTGGAACTTGACGCGGAAAGGTCGTTTTTCTTCTTCCAACTGCGACTCAAAGATGATCCCGAGGACAATTCGCCCGCGTTGCCAATTGCCGCCGCAAAAAAAATTAAGAGCCTGATGGAGGCAAACGACAGGTTTATCGCGTTGAAAGGCGATTTTCGCCAAAGTGCCATCAACCCGATACTCTCCATGGCGGAAAACAACATCAGTGAGGAGAGTCTTCGCAAGCAGCGCAGCGTCTATCACATCCTTGTAGAAATGCTCCAGAACATTGCCCGCCACGCCGTGCAGAAAGAGGACGGCAGGAGGGAAGGCATGTTTTCTATGGGATACGACGATGGCAATTTTATTGTGAGCGCGTCAAACGGCATTGAGGATTCTGCCGCCGCACGGTTGTTGGAATACGTAGGCAGGCTCAATTCTATGACGCACGAGCAACTCGACGATTATTATAAACGTGTGCTTCGAGAAGGACACGACGATGCCTCTATATCGTCGGGGCTTGGACTCATCGACGTTGCCCGCGACAGTGTGGACGGCATCGACTGTTCTGTTTCGGGCGAGGATACGGTTAAGTTGCTTTCTATGACTGCCAAGTTATAATTATTTTGATGCATTTTTGAATTATGATTTTTTATTTGCAAACAGTAGAACAATTATGTTAGGAAAAATTTACAGAACGATGTCGGATTTTGATCCGAAGATGGTTTTTGACAAGGATAATGGCATTTTCTTGATAGAAGGACGGTCGCTGCCGGAGGATTCCGACGCAGAGTATAAATCTGTGTTCGAATGGCTTGATGAATACGCCAAGGAGCCAAATCCAGAGACAAGGTTGGTATTTAATCTCGAATATTACAACTCCGCGTCGCTGCGCAAGTTTGCCGACATGCTCAAAAAACTCAAACAAATTGGCGAAGAGACCGGCACGGCGGTTTCGGCAGTTTGGTACTATGAGGACGGCGACGAATCAAGCCTTGAAAATGCCGAAGACCTCGCTTCGTCCATTGACGTTGCGCTGGAGATTAAGGTGAAGGAATGATTTTTTACAGACCTTTAATCCATTCTATTAGTTTGGCGGCGTTGTATTCGTTGTAATTTTTCACATCCCACGGCACGTCAAAATCCACGTCGATGGCGAGATTAGAGAGCATCGCGGCGAGGGTGAGCGTTTCGGTAATTGGGACGGCGGTATCCAATGCGCCGTGGCGGATGTACCATTTGTCGGGCAACGAGTTGTTTTGCAGCGAGATTTTGTCGTAGATGGACATCTGGTTGATATTCAAAGCGTAATCTTTGGACGTTTTTTCTACGAAAGTTTTTGTGGCAAGTGTAGTGAAATACTGCCGGTAGCCGTTTTTGTACGCCGACTGTCGGATGATGTTGAGGTATTTGCTGAGGTTTAGGTCCACCATGTATTCTGCAATGTCGTCGGGGTCGCATGAATCAGAATAATATTCGGGACCCATTTCGTCTGAGATTTGTACGCCGTGTTCCATTGCTTCCCGCGCAGAGTCATACACAGTGTTTTTTAGATAGTGGCGGTAGGTGCTGCCATTGAGCGGGGCTTCTGTTTCGGGTACTAAGAGCGTTAGGGATTTGAGCAAATTGGGATAATCGCCCTTGCCTTCCATGAGCCATTCGCCGCTCGTGGCAGCGTCCAGAGGGTTGGTGAGCGGCGCAAAACACGCCACGCCCAAAATTTTGTCTGAAACGTCTGCCGCTCCCATTTGTTTGAGCGCGTCGTCGTAGATAGGATTGTTGGCAGTGGAGCCGAGCAACACCGCAAGTCCGCCGCCCGCCATGTAGCCGGTGGCGATTATTTTTTCTGAACTGCCCGCAATCGTGGAATCGTTGGCGCGGAGGTAGCGCACGGCGGCTTTGAGGTCAAGGAGTGGTGCGGGAAGTTTGCCGCAGTATTCCACGTCGGTCTCTACGGTCGGTTGCTTTTTTTTCTTCTTCTTTTTTTTGGGATTTTCGATTTCGTATTTGCTGATACACATGGAGTTGTAGCCGCGAGTGCCCACTATGCAGACCACAATGCCGTTTTGGAGGGCGAGGATGGTTTCGTCGGCTGGGGACGGCTGTTGTGGCGCGGTGCTGCGGAAGTCGGTGGTGTATGTTTTGAGCAAAATAGGCGCGTCGGCTTTTGCATTGTCGGGTACAAAGATATTGAGGCACTGTGAGATAGAGTCCACTGGATTGTCCACGTACCTTATATTTTCGTATGATATATAGGTGTTGCCATCTTGCGCAGCCGCCATCGAGACGGCTGTCAAGAGGCTGATTGTCGTTGCAAAAAATTTCATTGTAATCAACAATTATTAATACATTTTGCAACGGAATATACCATTGCAAAAAAATAATTATTTTCCAAAATCGAGTTTTACGCCGCCCATGAAGGTTGCCTTGGGCATCGGGAAGCCTGCGTATGTCTGGTAACGCTCAGCCATGATGTTTTCGGCGCGGACGTACAGGCGAATCATATCGGTAATGTTGTAGCCCATTGTCATGTTTACGAGGGTGTAGTTTTCCTTGATAGGATTGTCGCCGGTGGCGATGTAGAGTCCCGAAATGTTCTCAACAGATGCGTTGGCTGTCCAAGAGCCGTGCTTGTAGGTGGCGCCGACGTAGAGTTTGCCTTCGGGTGCGCCGGTAATCGGTTTTTTCGTATGGAGGTACGAATAGTTGGCGTTCAAAGTCCACCAACGTCCAAAGGTGTAGTCGCCTTCTATCTCAAAGCCGTAGTTGTGGAAACTGCCTGTGTTCAAGTTGATTGGCTTGGGTACGAGCGGCGGCTTGTGGGTCTCGATTTTGTTTTTGCCATCCACGATGAACATGTTGAAGCCAAAAGTGCCATTGGTGCCGCGTTTGAGGTAGGCAAATTCGTAGTTCATCATGCGCTCGGGTTCGAGGGCGTCGTTGTGCGGCGGAAACATATACATGTCCCTTATCACCGGATTTGCAAATCCTTTGGATACCAACAACTTGACATCCTGTGTCTTTGGGAAGTGGAATACTACGCCGCCCTGCGGAACAATCTCGGTGCCTACCTGCGAATGGTGGTCCACGCGGAGACCAAAGTTAAGAGTTACAAGCCCCGTAATGCCTTGGCGTATGTCTATGTAGCCCGCCACTTCGTTTTGGTCTTTGGTGGTGTAGTCGCTTTTGTGGGTTCCGTTTGATTTTAACTCCTGCCAAGCGTCGCCGCCAAAGTTCTGATAGTCAAAGCCGAAGGTGATGTTGTTGCCCGTTAAAATTCTTATGTTTTGGAATGCTGTGATGCCGGCGATGTGGTCGTCGTGCATATAGAGGTAGTCGGTGGGTGATGCGTCGGGGGCGTGTCCGTCGTCGATGTCGTGGTGTCCCCAGTCGTAAAATGCGCGTATTGTGCCGTCGGTCTTGGCGTAAGAATTTGATACAGAAACGCTTGCAAGTCCACGGGTGATTTTGCCACGGAAGTCGAGTAGCGGCGATTCTGTGGAGCCGGGATTCTTAAATTCAAAGTGAGTGAGGTCGAGGTCTGTGGCGGCTTTCCAATTTTGGTGGAAGTCGTAGCCCAATTTTACGAAACCTGCTGTTTGCTCAAAGTCGGAGTACGGGCGGTGTCCGTCGGTGCGTTGGTAGTTGACGTTGGCAATGGCTGAAAACTTGCCGCTGCGTACCATGTTGTTGCTCTCAGCCGTTACCGTGCCGTATGAACCCGCGCCAATGTTAAGACTGCCTTTGTAGCCGTTTTCAGTGGCTTTTTTGGTAACAATGTTGATGACGCCGCCCATCGCGTTGGAGCCGTATAGCACCGAGGCAGGGCCGCGCAGGACTTCCACTTTTTCTGCCATCATGCCCATGTATGCGTCGGGGATTGGGTGTCCCATAAGACCGGCGTATTGTGGCTGACCGTCGATGACAACGAGAAGGTTGCTGCCGTCGCCAACGCCACGTATTTTCATTCCGCCAGCGGAATTGGTGGATACGCCGTAGCCAATCACGCCTCTCGATGTGGCAAAAAGTCCGGGCGTGAGGTTCATAAGTGTCGGTATTACAGAGGGTTGGTAATTGGCGGCGAGTTGCTCGCTTGTTACCGTGGTTACAGTCATTGGGATTTGCCGGAGCAAGGTGGCGTTGCGTGTGCCGGTTACAACTATTACGTCGTGGCGTTGCAAGGCGAGCGAATCTTGCTCGTCTTGTGTCTGCGCGGCGGCGGTAAGTGATGTGATGCACATTGCCGCGATGATTGTGGTTTTTCTTATCATAATGATTATTTTTTATGTCTAATTGACGCAAAGGTATGAAAAAAGTTTAATAAAATGAAATTGCCGTGTGGGATTGCATTTTTGATTCGTTTGATTTGTTGTTAAATGTTTTGTTTCGGTCGTATCTGCCGCCAGACCCATATAAACGCAGGGACGAGAAACATATCCGCTGCCAACCACGCCGTCGGGTCGCCGAGGCAGACGGCAATATAGCCGAATGTTGGCACGGCAAAGAGGCTCACCAAAATGCGCGCCACCATCTCCGCCACGCCGCTAAACATCGCCAACTTCGTGTACCCGATGCCTTGTATGCAATAACGTATGATGCACAGCGAACCAAGTAGCAAGTAGAATGTTACCGAACAATGCAAAAACAATTCTGTGTTGTCGAGCACTTCGGTTTCGTTGACATCCATAAAAAATGTGCCCATCCAACGTGCAAATGGCCAGATGATTGCAAATGTCAACGCCGCATACGAAACCATTATTATAAAGGTGTCCTTGATGCCGTGGAGGATGCGCTCGGGCTTGCCTGCGCCGTAATTTTGACCGCAAAATGTTGCCATTGCGATGCCAAGAGTCTCAAAGGGACACATAAAAAACATCTTGATTCTCATTGCCGTGGTGAACGCCGCCGCGCAATGTGTGCCGAGGGTGTTGTTGGCGTTTTGGAGCATCATAGAGCCGATTGCCGTAATCGAAAATTGCAATCCCATTGGCACTCCGACGCCGAGCAAAAGCCGTGCGTCAGCCCAACGAAAACGCTGTTCGTCTGCCGTGGATTTCAATATCGGGAAACTCCGCCGCATATAAATCCAACACGCCACAGCCGAGAGCAATTGCGACAGCAACGTCGCCACCGACGCTCCGCCAACTCCCATCTTGAAGCCGAGGATTAATAGGAAGTCCAAGCCGATATTGAGCACCGTGGACAAAATCAGGAAATAAAACGGCGTCTTGCTGTCGCCGAGTGCGCGGATTATTGACGACAAAAGGTTGTAGAAGAAGGTCGCCGGGATTCCAATGAAGGTTATCAAAAGGTAACTGTACGCGCCTTCCATCACGTCTTCCGGAGTGCTGAGCCACTGCAAGATACGGCGGCAAAGTATTGTGGTAACGATTGTTATCAACAATGAAAGAACGCCGGCGATTTTGAGGCTGGTGTTTACATAACGGCGCATCGTGGTGTAATCCCTCGCGCCGAATTTTTGCGCAATCGGGATGCCGAAGCCCGCGCCGCAGCCGTTGCAGAATCCAAGTATGAAAAACATTACCGACGACGACGCTCCAATTGCCGCAAGCGACTGAATGTCAAGATTTTTGCCAACAATTGCCGCATCCACCAATGAGTAAGTCTGCTGCAAAATATTGCCCGCGATGAGGGGCAGGGCGAATTTTATTATCAACGGAAACGGCCGCCCGT
>CAMJWL010000196.1 GCA_946409405.1 uncultured Bacteroidales bacterium | reverse complement strand
AATGGACCAACCATCCCGGCAACCGCGCCAAATTCCACAAGGAGTTCATCGGCACGGTCAACAATTTCTACTCGCGACTTTCCGTTGCGGAGGTCTATCTCAACACCGGCGCGTTGAAAGTGGGTGACACGGTGATTTTCATCGGACAGACCACAGGCGCATTGGAGGTCGCAGTATCAGAATTGAGGCTCGACTTGTCGCCGGTGGATGGCGTCAAGAAGGGCGATGTATTCTCAATGCCAGTGCCAGAGGTGGTACGAAGGGGGGATAAGGTGTATTTGAAGGTGGAGAATTAAAAACAAATTTCCGTCAGAAACTGTCGAAATCTATGTTTTTTAGGTAGATTTCGACAGTTTCTGACGGAAAATTTTTATCTATGTAATTGAATGTTAAATAGTAAGCACTTTTATCAAGTAATTAATTTTGATAAATTTTCCTTCTCATAATCAAGCATTTGCACCTTTTCGAGGTTTTCGGTGCAATATTAAGAATTATTTTTGAGGGAAACAAAAATAATTACAGCACCGGGAACAGGTACTTGTACACGTTCGACAATTCTTTCTGCAAGTCGGGCGAATCGGCGGTAACGGCGATTACGGCGTCCTTGTCGGGGCAGACGATGATGTACTGACCACGTGCGCCGTCGGCACGGTAGGAGTTTTCGGGACAACGCCACATCTGATAACCATAGCCGAGAAGCCAGGCGCAGTTGTCGGTTGTGAGACCCTTCTTCTCTATCTCGTCGGGACGTGTGCCGGCAGGTACGGAAGGCACTTGATATTTGGACGCTTCGTTGACCCATGCCTCGCTGATGAGCCGTTTGCCCTTCCAGATGCCTTTTTGCAAGAACAACTGTCCAAACTTAGCCATGTCCTCTGTTTTGAGGTAGAGACCCCAGCCGCCGCAGTTGATATGCTGCGGACTTTCCTCCCATCTGGGACGCTCGATGCCAAGTGGCTCAAAAAGGCGTGGCATCAGATAGTCGAGCACCTTTTCGCCTGTTACCTTCTGTACAATAGCCGAAAGCATATAAGTGCCTATGGAGTTGTAACAATACCACGTGCCGGGCTTTTTGGTGACAGGGTGCGCGAGAAACGCCTCCACCCAATCGACAGGTTTGCTGTCATGACGGTCGAGATTTACCTCGGTCTCGTGGCCGCAGTTCATTGTCAGGAGGTCTTTGATGGTAATGGCTTTGAGGTTAGGCGATATGTCGGCGGGCAGTTTGTCGGGGAAAAAGTCGATGAGGTGGTCAGTTACGTTGATTTTGCCGGCGTCAACAGCCATGCCGACAGCCGTGGCGCAGAACGATTTGCTCACCGAGTGCATCACGTGCGGTGTGTTGGGGTCGCCACCGTTAGCCCAATGTTGATACACCACCTTGCCGCCTTTGAGTATCATAATGCTTTGGAGCGTAACATTTTGCATCGTGTCGGCATCGGCAAAGAGCCGGTCGGCGGCGGCCTTTATCTTGCCGTTGTCAAGTTGGCGCGGAAGGGGAGAGAGGGCGGATGCCTGTTGCGTGGATGCGTTTGGCGCGGAAGTCTGTTGTACGGATGCGTCGGCAGGCTGCGTTTGATTAGTAGCGTTGCTGCCGCAACCTGCTATAATTGTGGCGATTGTTAGTGCGATAAGGGATGTCGGTCTTTTCATAATAGTAAAGTTTTTGTGTTTTGTTAATTGTTTAGATACGAATATTAATGTTATGGTTTAATGAATTTGGAACATTAATATCAGCAAATCCTTCTAACTGTCGTCTCCTTGCATATATTAAACTCCTGAAAATCAAAATTTTCCAATAGCAACAACCCCGGCTTCTTGCCCACTTGCAACGTGCCAAATTCGTGGTCGAGTTTCAGGGCTTTTGCGCCGTTGATGGTTGACATTTGCAAAATATTTTCAAACGATAATTGCTTGAAATTCTGCACCAAAATTTTCATTTCTTCAAGTATTGATAGAGTATCGTTGCTACTTAGGGAATCGGTGCCGAGGCAGACGTTGAGGTGCATTGACATCATCGTCGCAACGTCGGGAAGGCGGCCTTCAAGATATAGGTTGCTCTTGGGGCAGAGGACGAAAAACGGGTTTCTGAATGTCTGCAATGCGTATTCAAAGTCGTCGCGCTCCGAATAGGTGTTATGAACCAACAAAACATTGTCGTATCCTGCAAGGTGATGTCCGTATGAAGGCAACGATTTTTTGCCGGTGCATTTGATGTTGGCGACGTTGGGCGCAAACAAATCCACAAAACTGCCTGTGTGCGAGATATATAACTTGTTTTCGGCGGAGGTCTCCTGATTGTGGATGGATATTATGGATTGGTTGCCGAAGTTGATGGCGTTGATGTCATCAAACTGCGCGTCGCTCACAAAATATGGCGAGTGCGGCACGGCAAACACTTGATTGTCATCGTTATAATGAAAATCCTTCGATACTCTGTGGAATGTGTCGCGGTTTAGTTGGATGCGCTCCTCGGTGGCGCCGATGAGTTCTATGAAATTGCAATAGCGGATTTTGCTACGGCTTTTCACGAAGGCGGAGTCTGCGGTGTTGGAGATGTCACCAACTACATTGATGCCCGCGTCGTACATCGCTTGGTCGGCGGCGAAACAGTCGTCATAATTAAAAAACCGCGAATGTTGCAGCCTGACAATCCTGTACAGAAATTCCGTGAGACTTTTGCACGGCGGAATGAGGCCTTTGAGGTGCGAGAGTTCGAGGTGGCAGTGCGCGTTTGCAAAGCCTGGCACGAGGACACCGTTATAATAAGGTGTCCTGGCTGTCTCGGCGGTCAGTTGGCGGATTTCCATTATCTCGCCCGTGGCGTCGTCGTATGTGACGACGCCATTCTTGATGGGGGCAGATGTGTTTGTGAATATGTATTGCGCGGCAATAGATTTAGGCATGGTTGGGATTAATGGTTACAATTCAATATCAGAAAGACCGTGCTGTTTCAAGAGCAGACGCAGTTTTTCCAATTCTTTGTCTTTTTCTTCAATCGCCTTTGACTGCTCTTCAATCGCCTTCGACTGTTCCTCAATTGTCTTTGTTTTTTCTTCGATTGTCTTTGCGTTTTCCTCGATTGTCTTTGCGTTTTCCTCGATTGTTTTTGCGTTTTCCTCGATTGTTTTTGATTGTTCTTCTATTTTTTTTGCGCGTTCTTTGAGTTCGTCGCTCTGCATGGATAGTTGCGCGAGGTACTCGGTGTATTCTTCATACTCTTGGTTTTCGGCAATCATAAGTTCGGTAGTGTACTCGTCGGCAAATACCATCGAGAGACGGTTGACTACGCACTGCATCTCTGCGTCGCCGTCAATGAGAACTTCCGAAACCGCCATCTTCATGCGTTCTTTCTTGGTGACAATGAACTTTTGGTTGAAGATTTGGAGGATTTTTTCGGCGCGGTTTCTGATTTTCTTGCCAAGCAGCGGTACTTGCACAATGATGCAGTCGTGCGAGAGGCTTTCGCCAAATTTGTCGGGGACTCCTACAGTGAGAGGTTTACCGTTGTAGTCCTGATATTGACGGTTGAGGTAGGTGATTGGCTCGGTGAGTTGTCCTACTCGGTGGTTGAGGATATATACGGCTATTATCGGCAGTCCGTACTTGCGGTTGTCGTCGGAGGCTACGAAAATGTTTTCTGACGCCATATAATTGAGACCAAGGTATCTGCGGAAGCGGGGGATTTCGTAGTTGACCCATGCTTTTTGGAGTTCGATAATGATGAGTTCGTCCACTTCCGTGCCGTCGGGTTTGTTGGTGAGGACGTGGGCGGCAAAATCGATGCGCATCACCGACAGTTCGCCGCTGCTGCCTTTCTGCAAGAACTCGTTTTTGCGTGTCTCAAGTTTCGTAACCTTCTTTTTGAGCAGTGCTGACAGCAAAATCCTCGCCGCCGTGTCGTCTGCCAAGAAGAACTTGAATACCGAATCGAATATGGGGTTGCCGATAGTTATCATGGTCGTAAATGTTTTTGTTTTATTGCGACACAAAGGTAAAAAATATTTTCTGAATAATTATTCCTATTCCAAATCTTTTGTAACTTTGCGAAAACAATTTTTACGTATTAAATTATGCAAGCGGTAACATTTACACAAGGTCAAATTCACGTGTTGAATATGGTGTCGCATATCAAGACGGAGAAAACACTTGAATTGTTGAAAGAACAATTGTCAAAGTTTTACGCTGCCCTCGTCGATGCCGAAATGGACGAACTTTGGGAGTCCGGCAAATGGAATGAACAGAAACTCAAAGATTTGCGTAGCAAACATTTAAGGACACCGTATAGATAATATTCAAAATAACTCCTTGAAAAATCTTAACAAGAATTTACCGAAAATATTTGGCGAAGTATAAAAGGCGATGTATATTTGCGGGTGATAAATCGATGTTGAACCATTAAAAATGAAGAAAATGGAAAATTTGATGAAATTGTTGGAACATCCATTCGACAGCGTAAAACAAGGCAACGCAGAGGAAATTAATGCAAGATGTAAAACTATCGCACAAATGTTGTTTGACAACTATTGTATTAAGTGTGGTAACAAGTTTTTTCGGTTTGCAGAGGTTGAGTTCTATTATTACAAGAGAGAATGTGCAGGAAATACCAATGAAACTGAAACACCAAATTTTGATGTTGAGTGGAATAAAGAAACATACCCTCGCAATAAAAATGCAGGAGATTTCTTTTTTCATTATAGCGGGATGGATATTTGCTTCCAAAGTCATTTTGACGACAGCAAAAAAGAGAATGAAGATTTTGGCGAGTTCGGAGGCATTTTGATTCGTAGCATTCTTGATGGAGATCAAATTCTAGCAGGCCCATTGTTTTGTGCTAATGCTATGCTCAATGCCTGTAAAGAACATATGCCTAAATTGATGCGGGCTGATTACAAAAAAAATGTATTAGCGGAAAATACCACAAGATGCGGTATTAATGCTGATAAAAATCAGATGGAAGGCAGCAAACTGTTGTTGTGTTGTTATGCGGCACAAGTTGACGGCACAAAATTGGATTGGACAAAAACTTCCGAAAAAATAACGTGGGATAAGAATAATAGATTTTTCAAAAAAACTACAAGAAATTATGAATATGAAAGATTTAAAGAATAATCACAGCCCCATCACATCCGACACTTTCAATTCGACGTTACTCGCCGACTCCGCCACCGTTTACTTCTCTAATTATCTCCCGAAGGTGTGTCCGAATCTGTATAAAAACCTCAAACAGATTTTGACGGACAATGGTGTGGATTTCAGAATGTTGAAATACACAGAAGATATTTGGTGTAGGGATTATATGCCGATTCAGACGGGCGACAATCATTTTGTTGCGTACAAATATTTGCCGAATTATCTGAACGATTCCGAAAACAGAAAATTCATCACCAATGTCAAGAAAGTTGGCAACATAGATTTCCTGAAATGGGGCGACAATGTCGTGGATTTGGATTTGATAATCGACGGCGGCAATGTCGTTAAGTGCGGCAACAAAATCGTTATGACCGAAAAAGTGTTCGTAGAAAACAAAGACAAATCTCGCGACGATGTACAAAAGATGCTCACAGATGCTTTTCAATGCGAAATAGTTTTTATACCGTGGGACAGAGAAGAAATATATGGACATAGCGACGGAGTGATTCATTATTTAGGCGGTAATCGCGTTTTGATGACCAATTATGAGCAATTTGACGCAGATATGGCAAAGAAGTTTCGGCAGGTTTTGGACGAGCATTTTGATGTTGTCGGCCTGAAATGCGACGTCGAAACGCTCAATGACAACAGTTGGGCATACATCAATTATTTGCAAATCGGGAAACTTGTGCTCGTTCCACAGTTGGGCATCCCCGAAGACCGACAGGCATTGCAACAGATTGAGGATTTGTTGCCTGAATGTAATGTAATTGGCGTTCCTGACGCTATGGAGGCGGTTGAAAAAGGCGGTGCGCTCAACTGCATTTCGTGGAACATCAAAGACCCGGACGCCAATCAAAAATTCATAGAGGATTATCACAAATTGGCGCAAAAAG
>CAMJWL010000195.1 GCA_946409405.1 uncultured Bacteroidales bacterium | reverse complement strand
TCATATCGACGATGTTGTTGGACACCGAATTGTAGGCGGCGAGTTGTGCCTCGGCTATCTTGCGCTCGGTGATGTCTTCGATAATCAGAATGCCGCCCTTCTCAAAGGTAGTGCCGGTGTTGTCGAAGTACGACTTGTACGACACCGATGCGAATACCTCGCCGTTGGGCGTGTTTACTTTGAGTTCGCTCTTTGAGATGCTGTCTTTGTCCTTGGAGCTGCTCGACTCGATGAGGTCAAACTGTTTTTGGGGTATCACTGTGTAGATGTCCTGGCCGATGATGCTCTTGTTTTTCAAACCAAAAATCTGTATGAACCTCTCGTTGACTGCGGTGATGATGTGCTTGTCGTTAAACTGCACGATGCCCACCGGCGTCTTGCGGAACAAGAGGCGGTATTTTTCTTCGGAGTTGCGGAGTTCCGACTCGGCGATTTTACGCTCCTTGATTTCCTGCTCCATGCGGCTGTTTGAGAGCGAGAGGTCGGCGTTGTGGCGGGCTTTTTCCTTGTAACGGAAGTAGTAGATAATCACCACGGCTATCACCAGGGCAATGATGATGGCAAGGAGCATCATGTTGCGGTTGCTCTGTTTTTTCTCTATCAAGAGGCGTTCCTTTTCGGAGTTCACTTGCAGCATGTCTATCTCTTTTTGGAGTCGTTGGCTCTCCATACTAACCTGAAACTCGGAGAATTGCTCCTTGCGTTTGAGGATGTAAACGCTGTCGCCGGTCTGTGCAAAACGCTCGCAGTATTTGAGGGCGAGTTCGGTATTGCCGCGATGCTGATATACGTGGTAGAGAATCTGGCAGGCGTTGTGCTTGATGATGATTTCCTCCGAGCCGTGCATCAGTTCCTCCATCTGCGCCTCAGAGATGGCGCGGGAGGCGTTTTCGAGTGCGGCGTCGTATTCCTTGTTTTGGTATTGGAGGTTGGCGAGCCTGATGCGGCATACGAGTGCCTCGTGGCGCATGTTGCAGTCGTAAAACTGTTTTAATGCCGTCTTGTAATACGACTCTGCCTTGTCGGGCTGGTCGAGTGCTTCGTATGTGTTGCCAAAAGCGAAGTTGGTACGGGCTATGGCGCGGCTGTTGTTGTCGGCGGAATAGAGGCGGAGGTTGTTTTGCAGGATTATAATTGCCGTGTCGCTCTCCTCAATCCTCGAATATGCCATGGCAAGGTGGATGTTGGTCTCTGCTGATTCGTGGGCGAGGTTGAGGGAGTCGTATATGCGTTTTGCTTTGGTGAGGTTGGGGATTGCGTCGTCCTCGTTGGTGATGGTATTGATGCGGCCGAGCGTGGTGAGCGCGTCTGCCTTGGTCTTGGGGTAGTTGTATTGGTTGCAGATGGCGATGGCGCGGTTGCAGTATTCCTCAGCCATGTCGTTGACTTCCTGTTGGCAATACGTCTTGGCGATGTCCACAAGGCACTCTGCGAGAGGCTCTTGGCGGTCAAGCAGGGCGTTAATCTCAAAGGCCTTAAACATCAGATCCATTGCCAAATAATACACCCTCGTCTGATAATAACATCTGCCGAGTGTGGCGTATGCTGCGGCGATGTCGAGGCTGTCGCCCGACTCCTCCGCTATCTGACGCGCCTGTGCTGCGTATTCGATGGCGACGTAAGGGGATGCTTCGAGGGTGTCGCCGCATTGCTTGATGAGCCAGGAAAACTGTGTGCTGTCGGTCTGCGCCGACGACACGCCGCTCATGGCAATCGTCAAGACTGCTGTAAACAATGCTGTGAGGATATGTTGTATTTTTTTGTGCATAATCGTTTTAATAAAATGTTATACCCCGGCGCGGTTGTACGGTATGGTGAAACTGAAGGTGGAGCCTTTGCCTTCCTCGCTCTCCACGTGCATAGAGCCGCCCATGCAGCACACGAGTTCGTTGGAGATGGCGAGTCCGAGTCCGTTGCCGCCGTACTGCCGCCGCGCCCCTTCGTCGCCCTGCCTGAACCGCTCAAAAATGGTGCTGAGCCTGTTTTGGGGGATGCCGATGCCGGTGTCGCGCACGTAAAAGCGTATCTTGCCGCCGTCTATCTGCGCGCCTATCTCTATCTCGCCCTTCTGCGTGAAGGTAACGGCATTGGAGACGAGTTTGCGGCAAACTTGGCTGACGTATTGGTTGTCGGTGTATATCAGCGACTGGTATTCGTCTATCGGCTGGGAGCGCAACGCCTTGATTGGTTTGCCTGTGTCTGCAATGGCATCGGTGAGGCTCGCAAACGCCTCCTCCACAATATTGTTGATGCTGCATATTTCGTGCCTTATTTTTATCTGGCCGCTCTCTATTTTTGAGAGTTCCACGATGTCGTCGATGATGTCGAGGAGTTTTTTGCAGTTGCTGTATATCTGGGCGAGGTATTCGGGGTGCTTTTCCTTGCCGATGCCCTGCTGCATCATCTGCGCGAGGCCGCAAATCATGTTGGCGGGTGTGCGTGTCTCGTGGGCGATGTTTGAGAGGAAGATGGTCTTGAGGTTGTTTGACTCCTCGGCGCGTTGTTTTTCCTCGATGAGTTCAGCCTGGTAATGCTTGAGTTCCGTGATGTCGTTTGAGATAATCTGCACCACCTTCTCGCCAAAAAGGTCGTTGACGAGTTGCAGGCGGCATTGGTACCAGCGATCCTGCCCGTTGATCTGCAACTGCACGCGGCGCGAGATGGGTTCGCCGGTCTTGAAAACCTGACGCACGTACTCCATGTCGATGAGTTTTTGTGCCGGCACCTCTTGACGGTCGGAGGTCATGAGGTTTTTCTCGTCCTCCTCAAAAAGTTCCACCGCCGAGGTGTTGAGCAATATGATGTTGCCCTCCTCGTCCACGATGATTATGGGCTGCGAAATGCCGTTGAAAAGCGATTTGTAGCGGTTTTCGCTCTCCGACAGTTCGCGCCGCGCCATGATGAGGCGGCTGTCCATGGTCTGCGAGAGGTCTATGTTTTGCTGCGCATTGTCCATTATCTTGCCGTGCGACACGTAAAAATGCGATATGAACGACGAATGTGTAAAACTTGCTATGTTCACGTTGACCAGGTCGTCGCCTTCGGCTATCTGTATCTCCTTGACGTCGAGAGTCTTGGAGGTGATTGCTATGGTGTTGAGCCAGAGGTTGGATTTCAATAGCGACAATGCCGAATTGGTCTTGCCGATGATGTCATTTGGCTCGAGGTGGAAGAAGTCGGCAAACCTTGTGTTGGCGCGGGTGTACATGAAGTCGGTGGGGATGCCACGGTCGTCGGTGATGAGTTCGCCCGCAAACGCCGGTACCAGGAGCGTGTTGAAGAGGGTGGTGGTCATGTTCTCCAACTCGCGCATCTGTGCCGTGATGTCGCAGTCGTAGAGGTTGTCCAACGGGTCGTTTTCGCCAAAAAGGGTGTATCTCCGCAACATACGTTTGAGAGCGGAGTTTTCGCGTTGGAGCCTGTCGATGCTCTGGCTGTATTCTATGATGTCGTCGTCTTCTAATGCCATGGCGTTTTTTTAATTGGTTAAGGTGTCAAGTAGTTTGTGCGCGTAGTCGTGGTAATAACTTGCGCTGACGTTGTACAAGAACGGCCTCAGACTCTCTATGGTGTCGCGGAGGTACTTGCCGCAGTTTTTGTATTCGTCGCTCACGATGCCGCTGTTTTTCTCGTAGATGTAGTACATCACGATGTTGATGTAGGTCATCGCTTTGGTAAGCACCGCCTTGATGTCGGCAGGGTCGGTGTCGTCAAAAATCTTCCTCGCCTTGACGTAGCAACTTTTTGCCTCCTCCATCTTGGATTGGTCGTAATAGAGGCGGCCGAGGTTGTTGAGGTTGCCCGCCACGTCGTAAGGGTCGATGATATGGTCTGCGTAAAGGCTCGTATTGATGTCGAGTGCTTTTTTGTAATATTTTTCGGCGTTGGCGTAGTCGCCAAGGTCGGAGTAATAGATGGCTGCCTGATTGAGCGCGGTGGCTACTTCTGGCAGGTAACGGTCGCGGTCTTGCAGGGCGAGGATGTTGTAGTCTTTGATGGCGAGGTTCATGGCGTCCGCCGCCTGCGCTTTCTGTTTTAGCATGCCGTAGAGCAGTGCGGTGTTGTGTTCGGCGTTTGCAATCTCGTGGAGGTATTCTGAGGGCGAGTTAGTGTGGAGTTGCGAGAGGGTTTCGCGGAGTTCTATCATAGCGGCGAGCGCGTCGATGGCGTGGTTGTTTTGCTTGTAGAGCGCGGCGAGGTTTTGCATCGTGGATATGTAGTCGGCGATGTAATGCTCCGGCGTGTTGCTGGTAGATATGAGATTGCGGCGAATGGAGCGCGCCTTCTCGTAGTTGGTGGCGGCTTCAGTGGGCTGCTTGTGTTTGTAAAGGGCGTATGCGAGGTTGTCGTAGTTGTCTGCCAGGATGTCGGGCGAGGATGTGCTGTCGGCGAGGCGTATTTCCAGGGCTTTGCTAAGGTAATATATGGCGAGGTCGCAGTCGTCTATGTCGATGAAGTAAAGCCCGTAGTTGTTTAAAATATCCGCCCACAAGGGCAGGTAACGGTCAGATTTTTCGACGAGAGCCTTGCGGATGTGGTATGCCGTCTCGTAAAATTGTTCGGCGATGGCGAGGCGGTCGTTCTGGCGGTGGAGTATTGCGAGGTCGTTGCAGATGGTGGAATATGCCACCTTCTCGGAGTCTGAGAGCCGCGATTTGCTGCGGTAGTGCTGGAGGCGTTGCTCCATGCTGCGAAGTATTGAATCGCTATTGGGCACTGCGCCGCCCTCCCTTGCAGACAGACCCTGCCCCAAGGAATCAGCGGCGGCGGATATGATGATTATCGCCGTTAAAACTATGCCGACCAATACACGCATTTCCCAAAAATGTTTTTGTGGCAAATTTAGTGAAAATGGGGGAGATGTGCAATAAATATAAGATTTTTTTTTGAGGTGGACGCTTTTAGTGCGCCTCAAATATGCCAAAAATCCACCTCGACAGCACGTTTTGTCCACCTCGTAATCCGTTAATAGGCTTAACTTTGCAGCATCATAATGCAAAAAGTTAATTTGGTTTTAATAAACAGAGTAATTTGGTTTAGTAATTTATTATTTATTTTTGTTTGAGGAAAAAAAATTTTCAGAAAATAATGTGATAGTCAAACAAGATTTAGCAATTAGGGCGGCGTTGTGAAACGTGCGCCTTATTTTTTGTTGTTTGGTTGGCAAATAATGATTACCTTTGCGGCGCACAACTTTAAGCATCATCATTTAAAATATGGCAAACAACAAAAAACATTCTTTGGCGGAAAGGTGGCGCATTATCCACCAATGGAACAAACGCACGGGTCTGTATTCCTTCATGGGGCAGATTGTGCTGAAACTTTTGATAATAATCGCGCTCATTGTGGGCGTGGTGCTGCTGCTCAACCATTTCTTTAATCTGGAGCAGATTATCAAAGATTATATTTTTAGCCACGACACGCCGGGCGTCCTGACGCTGTTTTTGATTTCGGAGTCGTTTTTGGGCTGGATACCGCCGGATTTGTTTATCATGTGGAGCGACAAATTTGGGCAGCCTTTCCTGTGGCTCACCATCCTCGGCACCATATCGTACACTGGCGGCATGATAGCCTATTGGATTGGCAAGATAGCGTTGAAGTTCCCTAAATTTCGCCGGTGGCTCGAAAGCCGCAACGCGGAGTTTTTTGTGCGCATACGCAAGTGGGGCGGCATCATCATAATACTTGCCGCGCTATTTCCGCTGCCCTTTGCCACTACCACTATGGCGGCTGGCATGGTGAAATATCCTTTTAAGCAGACTTTGCTCTACGGACTATCGAGGTACGTGAGGTTTTATCTGTATGGAGTGCTGATATTTTTGGGCATGGACAAGATTATGTAGTTTTTTTGTATTTTAACAAAAATTACCATTAATTTGTTAGCCAATTAACGCCAATTTCTGCTATATTTACCGCAGATTTTTTATCTGAAAGCCTTGAAACAATTAATGATATACAACGCTCTGACATTCAGTCTATTGCCTATGAGCCAAGTTCCCTTTGCCGAGCCGGTGGAGGACGGGGTTCATGTGTCTGGGGCGGTGGTGGCGGCTTTTGTGGTGATAGGCGTGGTGGTGCTTGTGCTATTGGCG
>CAMJWL010000194.1 GCA_946409405.1 uncultured Bacteroidales bacterium | reverse complement strand
TTTTTGTTAACAGAAGTTAAATCTGGTAGAAAAACGCCTTTATTCCGCTACGAACTCCAAAAAATCGGTTTCGTAGCGGAATAAAGGCAAAAATCTTCATTCAAACAAATCCTCTCCCGTTACTTGTCGTCCTGCCTTTCGTGCATACATATTGTTGGCGAGGCCTTGGGGCGTGATGAAGGCGTGGACGTCTATGTTATAAAGTTGCAAAAAAACGAGATTTAGACAACTTATAACATTATAATCTGTCTAAATCTCACCAAAAAACCGAGATTTAGCCAGTTAATAAGTGTTAAAACGCCATTCTACCGTGCTACAAGCGTATCAATATACACCGTGTTTGCCGAAAAATATCCGGCGGTTTTCAGGTTGGGATTGTTGGTGGTGAGGATGTTGATGTTGGTGTGGAGATTGCCGTGTGCCTCGTCAAAATAGCCGCCCGACCAACGGGTTTCGGCAAGGAGGGAGCGAAGGTAATTCTCGTAGGCGCGGTCGATGCTGTATTTGCGCTCGATGATTTGGGTGCCGGGAGGAAACGCGGTTTCAGACACTTTGGGCGCAAAAAGTTGCGAAATGTCAACCGTGGTCAACGAATAATAATAAATCTCGGCGTTTTTCGGGGTGGAAGTCTTGGGGTCTGTCCACGAAAGTTGGAGGACATATTTGGCGGGGTTGTCAGATACAAAACTCTCCGCTATGTGGGTGATAACGAGGTTGTTGTCGGCGGCGTTTGAAAAAGTGATTTTGTCGGGCGGGGTAACGGGTAGCATGGTGGACTCTGCCGAAAACACCGTTCTGCCGCTGTCTAACTCGATGTGGAGGTAATACACATTGCCCGCCACGCCCACAAAAATATTTTCGGATTCGTAGATGCCGTCTTCCTTCTCGCGGTAAAAATATGTGCTGTCGCCGGACGTTACAACCACAAAAGCCTTTGCGACGCTGTTTACTGTGGTGTCGTAGTACGAATTGAGCCGCGAAATCTTGACGGTGTGCCGTTTGGGTTCGTTGGTGATGTAGCCCTCCACAACTATTGTGTTGCCATCTACGCCGTCCTCCTTGAGCGGAAACTCGTGTACGCACGACGCCGCCAACGCTATCAGCATCAGCAATGCGGTCGTGGTTGTAAGCATCCTCGTCATAGGCACTGCGGATTTTAGTCCTCGATATAGTCGTTGAACTCGTCGATGTCAACAGAATTGTCTATCATCTTGCCTTCCGACTGTTGAGCCCGTCTTTCGTAGTCGCTGTAATTTTCGGGCTTTTCAAATTGTGCGACATCGGGATAAATCTTGGAAAGCACGGGGTCTTCGGCGATTTTTTTCATGTAAAGTCCCCACACCGGCATCGCCATGCGCGAGCCTTGACCGAGTTCGCCGTTGGAGAATTGCACCGACCTGTCTTCGCCGCCAGCCCAAACGCCCGACACGAGCCTCGGCGTGATGCCCATAAACCATCCGTCGGCGCAGAGGTTGGTGGTGCCTGTCTTGCCGCCAACGTCGGCTTTCAGTCCAAAATATCCCGGCATCACAAGCCTACTTGCCGTGCCGCCGTGCGTAACGCCGCGAAGCATCTCCACCATCTTGTAGGCTACAATCTCGTTCATTGCCTCCTTGTGTACGGTGTTAAATTCTGCCACTACGTTGCCGTTTTTGTCAACAATTTTGGTTACAAACACCGGCGTTGTAGATTGACCCTTGTTGGCAAAAGTGCAATAGGCAGCCACCATTTCGCGGATTTTGAGTTCGCAGGCACCCACGCAGATAGACGGTACGTTTTCTATCGGGGAGATAACGCCCATCCTATGCACGAGTTCTACCACAGCCGTGGGGCTGACGCTCTTCATGCACCAACCCGAAATTTGGTTGAGGGAGAGCGCGAGGCCTTTTTTAAGGGTAATCATCTTGCCGTCCTGCGAACTCTTGGAGAACCTCGGCGTATATACCGGAGGAATGCCGCCCGGATTGTCAAACGAATATTCCACGTTTGCCAATTCGTGTTCCGGCGTGATGTCGTGGCGGTTCAAGAACATGCCCGCATACACAAAAGGCTTGAAGGTGGAGCCTACCTGGCGGCGGCCAAGGCTTACGTGGTCGTATTGGAAGTATTTGTAATTGATGCCGCCCACGTATGCCTTCACGTGTCCAGTCTGCGGTTCCATGCTCATCATGCCGCAGCGGAGAAATTTCTTGTAATACAATATGGAGTCCATCGGCGTCATCGTGGTGTCAACACCTTCGGGATGCTTCCACGTGAATACGCGCATCTGCACGGGTTGCAGAAACTCCTTTATAATAGTGGCGGAGTCGAGGTGGTTGACATTTTTGCCGACGCGCCACCTTTCGCTGCGTTTAACTGCCTGATTGATAATCTGCAACGTCTGCGCCTCCGAAATCCTCGCGCTAAAAGGCCTGTCGAAATCCTTGCCGCCAAATTTCATCTTTTTGTGTTTTTGCAACTCCGACTTCTCAAACAGCGTCTGTAATGCGTCGTAGGTGAAAGTGCCGGCCTTGAAACCCTTGCCCATGTGCTCCGTAACGGCGTCCTCGGCATACTTTTGCATGCGCGAATCTATTGTGGTGTATATGGAAAGTCCGTCGTTGTAAATATTGTAATATTCGCCGGAGATTTTCTTGTTTTTGTTGCACCATCCGTAAAGCGGGTTGGTCTCCCACAGGAGCGAATCCTCGTGATAAACGTCGCCCTGCCACGATGCGTATTTGGAGCGGTCGGGTTTTTTGGCGGAGATAAAGAGCCTCAGAAACTCCCTGAAATACGGTGCGTAGCCTTCCGTGTGCGTGTCCATGCGGAAGTGCAGCACGATGTCTTTGGCCTTCATAGCCTCAAATTCTTGTTTGGAACGCATCGTATATACCGATTCGTCGCTTTTGCGCTCATTGTTGATGAGTTCGTGGATTTTTGGCTGGTATTTTTCTATCTGACCGAGTACGATGTTGCGGCGCGTCTTGGAGCGCGTGGGGTTTGATTTAGGACTGTAACGCGAGGGTGCTTGCAATACTCCCACCAATACGGCAGCCTCGTCGAGCGTCAAGTCCACGGGCTTCTTGTCGAAGAAGGTCTTGGACGCCGCCTCGATGCCAAAGGTGTTGTGCCCGTAGGTAACTGTATTGAGGTACATGCTCATAATCTCCTCCTTGCAATAGCGTTTTTCGAGGAGTACGGCAGTTACCCATTCTTGGAGTTTGATTACGATCTTTTCGGTGGTCTTGCGGTTGCGGATGTTGACGTCCTCGCCGCGCAGTTTGTAGAGGTTTTTTGCCAGTTGCTGCGTTACCGTGGAGCCGCCGCTCGTGGAGCCGCCAAATATGAGTCCCTTGGCTACGCGGAACAGCGCGGTCAAGTCGATGCCCGCGTGGTCGTAAAATCTGACGTCCTCGGTGGCGAGCAACGCGCCCTTCACGTTAGGCGGGATGGGTGCAAAACGGTTTTCGGTGGTGCGGTTTTCCTTATAAAACTTGCCCAACAGCACCCCGTCGGCAGAATAGACCTGCGAGGCGAGGCTACTTTTTGGGTTTTCGAGTTCGTCGAAATCGGGGATTTCGCCCAACTTATGTGTGGCAATTCTATAAAAAATCACCGCGACCACGATTACGGGTATAATAAACATCGCCCACAGGACGATAAAAAATCCTCTCTGAGTACCTTTGCTAAGTTCTTTCATTGCGTAAAGTTTGCGTAAAGTCAAAAAAAGTTAAGTCGTCATACGGCGCAAAGGTAATAATTTTTTGTCTAAACAAAAAAAACAAACGTCATTTGGCGTTTGTTTTTTTTGAAGTTGGGGATTTTTACCTTGCCATCCTGTAAATTTCCTCGATGTCCTCGGCTTTCAGCACCTTGAAGTTGCCCTGTGTGATGGTGTAATTGCGGGTGCATTTGCGGGCCATTTCTTTGATTTCGTCGTCGGTGATTTCGCGGCCGATGAGTTCGTGGATGTTGATGGGCATCCCGATAGCGTGGTAAAAACGTTCCATAGTCTCCACGCCCTTGATTGCAGTGCCTTCTGGGTCGGTGAAGTCGTTGGCAACGCCCATCACGTTGACGGCAAAACGCACAAACCTCGACACATCCTCCTTCATCACGTACCGCGCCCAACTCGGCCAGATAGCCGCAAGACCCGCGCCGTGTGTTACGTCAAACATGCCGCTCAATTCGTGTTCTATCTGATGCGTAGCCCAGTCGCCAACACGTCCGCAGCCCGCCAAATCGTTGTGCGCAAGGCTTCCAGCCCACATTATTTGTGCGCGGTAGCGGTAGTCTTCGGGATTTTTCAAGACGGGGAACACCGCTTCCTTCACCGTGCGTAGTAGGCTTTCGGCGAGGTTGTCGGACACGTCCATGTCGGTGTCGTGCGAGAAGTAACGCTCCATTATGTGCATCATGATGTCGGCAACACCTGCGGCGGTCTGCCATTTTGGCAGCGTGTAGGTGCGTTCGGGGTTCATGATTGCAAATTTTGGGCGGCAGAGGTTGTCGTTGTAGCCGAGTTTGATGCCGCCGTCCTCGTTGGAGATAACGCTCGACGCGCTCATTTCGCTGCCAGCCGCCGGTATTGTAAGCACCGAGCCGAGCGGTACAGAAGATTTTGGCACAGCCTTGCGTGTATAGAAGTCCCAGACGTCGCCGTCGTACCCCACGCCGTATGCTATCGCCTTGCTCGAATCTATGACGCTGCCGCCGCCTATTGCGAGGATAAAGTTGACGCCCTCCTTGCGGCAGAGGTCAATGCCCTCATGCACCTTGCTGAGGCGCGGGTTGGGCACTACGCCGCCGAGGGTAACGTATTGGATGCCTTCGGCTTTGAGGAGGTTGCACACCTTGTCCAAGAGTCCCGACTTTTGCGCGCTCTTGCCGCCGTAATGCACCAAAACCTTGGAGCCGCCGTATTTCTTTACCATTTGGGCTACCTGTGCCTCCGATTCTTTGCCAAACACCACTTCGGTAGGGGCATAATAGTTGAAGTCTATCATTATTATTAGGTATGATGAGGTTAATACTAATTGTCGAATTAATTAGACGATGGGGGAGGGGATTGGTTTAAATGTAGCGCGTCTAAAAACAAAATAGAAAAAAAATTTGTCTATCACCGTTAATTTTTGTTACTTTGCACCGCAAAAAGGCGACCCTGCCTTTTTTAACAAGACAAAAAGAAAAAAACAACATATCAAATGGCATCTAACTTAGTGATTGTGGAGTCTCCCGCCAAGGCAAAGACTATTGCAAAGATACTTGGCAGCGACTACTTAGTCAAGCCGAGTTTCGGACATATCAGAGACTTGGCGAAGAAAAACTATGGCATCGACATCGAGCACGACTTCGAGCCAAAGTACGAAATCGACGCCGACAAAAAATCCGTCGTCGCCGACCTGCGCAAGGACGTCAAGGCCGCCAAGACCGTGTGGCTCGCATCCGATGAGGACCGCGAGGGAGAGGCTATTGCGTGGCATCTTGCCGTAACGCTCAAACTGCCCGTAGAATCCACCAAGCGAATAGTTTTTCACGAAATTACCAAGAAAGCCATTGAGGAGGCTGTCAAAAACCCCCGTACCATCGACCTCAACCTCGTGAACGCCCAGCAGGCGCGCCGAATATTGGATCGCCTTGTGGGGTTTGAACTCAGCGAGGTGCTTTGGAAAAAAGTAAAGAGCAGCCTTAGTGCGGGTCGCGTGCAGAGCGTGGCGGTAAGGCTCATTGTGGAGCGCGAAAGGGAGATAATCAACTTTGTAAGCACGGCAAGTTTCAAGGGAACAGCCAATTTTACCGTGCCGAGCGGTGCGGCTTTCAAGGCTGATTACCTTGGCAAACTCGACGACGAGGCGGCGGCAAAGTCGTTGCTCGAAAAATGCAACGGCAGCACATTCACAGTAAAGTCCGTAGAAACCAAACCCGGCAAACATTCGCCCGCGCCGCCCTTCACCACGTCCACGTTGCAGCAGGAGGCGAGCAGAAAATTGGGATTCTCGGTAAGTCAGACCATGGCGTTGGCGCAGAGCCTTTACGAGGCGGGTTACATCACCTACATGCGTACCGACAGCACCAACCTCAGCAGCCTCTGCGTCAACAATTGCAAAGACT
>CAMJWL010000193.1 GCA_946409405.1 uncultured Bacteroidales bacterium | reverse complement strand
CTCGCTCCCACATCACAAGGCCTTGGCATTGCCCAATCGTCAGAAACGAGCAACATCGAAAGCCCCACGTTTTATATGTATACAACAAACCTACACGGTTTGAAAACATACATACCGTCGGGCATTACAATGTTGCTTTGATTTTGACGATTATTCATTTCAACTGCCAAGTTTAGTGATGTCAAAAACAAAGCGCATTAGTAACGCCTTTTAATATATAATGTCTTTCGCCCTTCCGCCCGTCGGGGCTTTCGAAGCCAAATGACATCGCAAATATTTTATTTTTTTTATATGATGTAAAAAAAATAAAATATTTTTTTTCGATTTTTCCCTACCTCACATCCACATACCTCGCCTCTTTATTTCCAAAATAAAACCCGCAAACCGACGACATTGGAACCATCATTGTGCTTTCGGTGAGTTCAATTCCTGTGGCAGAGGTGGCATCTAATAGTTTGAAAACCTGCACTTTCTGTTGATGATTTGGTGATGATGGATAGCCGATGGCGGGACGGATGCCAGTATAATGACCTTTGATGAGTTCGTCGGGCGAGAGGCTCTCGTCGGGGGCGTATCCCCAATAGCGGGTGCGGACTTCGCGGTGAAGGTATTCCGAAAGGGCTTCTACAAGGCGGTCGGCAAGGAGTTTTTTCATAATCGCCTTATAATCATCGTCTTTGGAGGTGTCGAGACCTATGCCCGTGGTGGCGGCAAACATTCCGAGATAGTCTTTTTCGGGTGAAATGAAGTCTGCCAACGAGTAACAGAAACCGTCGTCGCCCGGCTTTTTCTGCCGTGGAAATTCAAACGTTTCTATACAGTTTTGGCGGGTTTCGTCGGAGAAAAGTTTTACAAAATTGCCTTCGCTTTTGGCTGCAAATATCTGTAACACAGCGTTTGCCGTGGTGAGTTTTTGGTCGATTATCTCTTGAAGAATACGGCGTCCGTCTGTCAAAGTGGTGGCGGCTTCGGGGGTGTTCTCCTTGATTTTCCACGCTATCAAAAACATTTTCCAATTGATGTACGGGACAAGAAGATTGAGGTCTATGTTGTTGAGTACCAAGCGGTCGAGCGTTTTGGGCGTAACGATATTGGAGAACTTCAATTTTGGCAAGTTGGTGTTTGTGGCGGACTCTGCAACTGTCTGAGCGACAGAAGGTTCGGCGTTTTGACGTTGCAATTCCGCCTGACGTTTTTTGAGTTTGTCTAAAAACTCCTGATTTTTGGTTATCAAAGCGGTTGCCACGTATGCGTTTTGCGATGCGTCTTTTACGTAACATACAGGTCCTGAATAGTTTGGAGCGATACGGACAGCGGTGTGAAGTTCCGATGTGGTTGCGCCGCCAATCATCACGGGAATCCGCAATCCAGCCTTTTCCATTGCCTTAACAACGTTTATCATCTCGTCCAAAGATGGAGTAATGAGACCTGAAAGTCCCACAGCATCAGCCTTTTGCGCAATAGCTTCTTCAACGATTTTTTCAGTGGGAACCATTACACCAAGGTCGATAACTTCAAAATTGTTGCACGCCATCACCACGCAGACGATGTTTTTGCCAATGTCGTGAACGTCGCCTTTTACGGTTGCCATAATTATCTTGCCCGACGATGCTCCGCCTGCGTTTTTCTCCTCGATTACAGGTTTGAGAATTTCCACAGCCTGTTTCATAACTCGCGCAGTTTTAACCACTTGCGGCAAAAACATCTTGCCCGCGCCAAACAATTCGCCAACGATATTCATACCGTTCATCAGCGGTTTTTCGATGATTTCAACGGGGTTGGGATATTTTTGGAGAGCCTCCTCGATGTCAACTGGCAGAAACTCCGAAATGCCTTTTTGTAAAGCGTACTGCAACCGCTCCTCAACGCTGAGATGTCGCCATTCGATGTCTTTTTCAACCTTTTTGCCGGTTGCCTTAGCCTTTGCAATTTCGGCATATTCCACAAGCCGTTCGCCCGCCTCGGGGTCTTTGTTGAGCACCACGTCCTCCACTTTTGGGCGCAGTTCAGGGTCGATGTCCTCGTATTTAATCATTGCGGCGGGGTTTACGATGCCCATATCCATTCCCTCCGCCACGGCGTAATGCAAGAAAACCGAGTGCATAGCCTCGCGCACAGGGTTATTGCCTCTAAATGAGAAAGATAGGTTGCTGATACCACCGCTGATTTTGGCGTATGGAAGGTTGGCTTTAATCCATGTAACGGTTTTGATGAAATCCACGGCGTAGTTGTCGTGGTCGCTGATTCCAGTTGCAATTGCCAAAACGTTGGGGTCGAAAATTATATCTTCGGGATTAAAATTGAGCCTCTCTGTCAGCAACTTATACGCACGGCTGCAAATCTCAATACGGCGTTCAAAGGTGTCTGCCTGACCCTTTTCGTCAAAAGCCATCACCACCGTTGCCGCGCCAAATTTTTGAATTGTGCGGGCGTGGTCGAGGAATTTTTCTTCGCCCTCTTTGAGAGAAATTGAGTTGACTATCGCCTTGTCTTGCAAGCATTTAAGACCTGCCACAATAACGTCCCACTTGCTCGAATCTATCATCACGGGCTTAATGGCAACGTCGGGTTCAGATTTCAAAAGGTTAAGGAAAGTTACCATCTCGGCTTTGGCGTCGAGCATTGCGTCGTCCATATTAACGTCAATAATATCAGCACCTTCCTCCACTTCTTTGCGGGCAATTTCGAGAGCCTCGTTGTAATTTTTTTCGTTGATAAGGCGGAGGAATTTCCTCGAACCTGCCACGTTGCAACGCTCGCCAACATTGAAAAACGGTTTTTCTTCTTTGCTGACAATCAACGGATTGAGACCCGAAAGCCGCATTTCGTGATGGTTTTCGGCAGGACGGTGAGGCTTGGCGTTTGCAAGAATTTCAGCCATTTTGGCGCAATGCTCAGGCGTGGTGCCGCAACAGCCGCCGATGATGTTTACAAGTCCCTCGTCCAAATACTCCTGAATCTGTTCTTGCATCATTTCGGGCGTTTGGTCGTACTGCCCAAATTGGTTTGGAAGTCCCGCATTTGGGTGCGCTGAAATTCTAAAAACCGACTTTTCGCCAAGGATTTTCAAGTATGGTTTCAGGTCGCGTGCGCCAAACGAACAGTTTAAGCCGATGGTGAGCAAATCGATGTGCGAAACCGAATAAAGCAACGCCTCAACTGTTTGACCAGCAAGCGTTCTGCCCGATTTGTCGGCGATGGTTGCCGAAACCATTATCGGAAATTTGTCGATTTGGCGTTTTTCAAGTTCTTGATTTATAACGTACAAAGCCGCCTTTATGTTGATAGTGTCAAAACACGTCTCCACCAAAAATATATCCACGCCGCCGTCCAAAAGTCCTCTAACTTGCTCAGTATAAGCCGCTACCATATCGTCGAAAGTTACCTCGCGAAAACCGGGATTGTTGACATCGGGACTCATTGAGGCGGTCTTGTTAGTCGGACCCATCGACCCAGCCACAAAACGCGGTTTGTCGGGCGTGGAGTACTTGTCAGCCATTTCACGGGCGTTTTTTGCACCGTTGAAATTTATCTCATAAACAAACTTTTGGGTATTATAATCAGCCTGCGAAATCGACGTACCATTAAAAGTGTTGGTTTCGATAATGTCGCATCCGGCTTCCAAGTATCGCGAATGTATTTCCTTGATTACCTGAGGTTTGGTAATATTAAGAATATCGTTGTTGCCCTTCATTTGGAGCGTTACACCCACGAACTTGTCGCCGGTGAAATCCTCTTCCGAAAGGTTATATTGCTGAATAAGGCTTCCCATCGCGCCATCAAGAAGGAGAACGCGGTGTTCGAGTTGCTGTTTTAATATGGTGTAGCGGTTTTGCATTTGCTTGTTTTTTTTTTAATAACTTGTAATAACGGTATTACGAACTATACGTTATTCCGAAAAACACATTAATAATCAAATCAAACTTCTTGTTCCATTGCAATTGGGATATGCGGAACAACTCCAAAATTCTTTTCCTGAATTAATGCCTTTTTTACACACACGTTTTATCATTGTTTTGCCGCATTTGGGGCATTGGGGAGCGTTGGTTTGGACACTTTGTTCCGCACGGAATACAAGCCGCTCTGCCGTTAATGCCTCGGTAAAGCCGCCTTCTTCGCGGAATGTTTCCAACTGATTGGTTATTTGTTTTTTGAGCATCATTATCAGACGATTGCAAAGTATTAATAGACAATTTGCTTCTATAATCGAATCGTTTGAACTTATCCATTGGTCAAATTTGTGTTTTTGACTCAAAATATGAATACAACTCTGATGCTGAACGTCATCCTTGTAGTTAGGACGGTCAAGACGGATATAGGCAATTTTTTTGTATTCATCGGATTGTATTGACCATGGTATCTGTTCGTGAGCCATCAGCCAATTAATATAATCATTGGCTAACTCGGCTAAACTTGCCCGCGCAACATCGGTGAGTTTCATTTCGGTTTCTTTCGAGGTGGAATGGCGAGAATTGCCTTCCGCTATATTGGCAGGAACTGAACGCGCAGCCTGTGTCATTTGGTCATACTGTCGTCCGCATGGGTCGTTGGTGCGATTGAGATAACGGCGACAAAAATCCTGCGTGGTCAGTTGTATAACATTTGCCAACACCCACGTATCTAACCAATAATATCCGAAATTTGTTACTTCCATTTTTGCGCAGTTTTATTTGGCTGCAAAAGTAGTTTTTTTTTAAGGAAATGACAAAATATCTTTTATCCCCTCCCGCTCCTTCTTGCTTAGTTTCTTCACCACTTCATCGTATGAATGGTCAACGAGTTCAAAAATTAACTTGTCGCTGGCGTCGGAGTTGAAGTGGATTTGGTTCCAATATTTTTTGTTCCAATGGAATGCGCCTTCGATGGCGGTGTATTGTTCGCGGAGGTCGAGAGCGCGTTCGGGGTCGCATTTCATAGTTGCCATATCGGGGCGACTCATTGAAACTACGGCAAAAATCTTGTTGCAGATACGGAAGGTCAGCACATCGTCGTCAAAAGGGAAATCCTCTGTGGCACAGGGCTTTGAAAGGCAGTATTCGCGAAATTTTTCGATGTTCATAGTTGGGTGTTTTTATTAGTTGAGGACAAAGGTAAGAAATATTTTTTTTGAAGATTTAAAA
This sequence comes from uncultured Bacteroidales bacterium, assembly GCA_946409405.1. GTDB lineage: Bacteria > Bacteroidota > Bacteroidia > Bacteroidales > UBA3824 > UBA3824. Next base: position 1,004 of record CAMJWL010000193.1, on the reverse strand, counting down.
AAAACATTATTTGCATTATTCGCAGTATCAAAAATTGTTGTAAATTTGAGGACATTAAAAACTACACGATGCGAATACTGCTTGTAACCATACTATTATTTCTAACAGCCTGCGCCAACTATTGTAGAGGGCAGTCGGGGTTTGTGTACAGCAACATCTGCTGCGAGGGAGAGCAAAAAATCACAAGTGCGCTCTATTCTACCGACCCTAAAAACAAACAATTGTGGATCAAGACTTTAATCGAAGCTGAAAAGTCGTTAGACAACGAAAAAGACCTTGAAAAAATAACGGGGTCGCTTGCCCGTATCTACCAACTTTACGACATCGCCGAAGACGATGACGGCAAAAACCGCTGTCTTCAAAAAATAACTCATCTCGCCGAATCTACTGGCAGTCTTGACATCTACGTCCGCGCTCAGATAATGCAGGTTCACCAAATGATTAGGCACAACAAAATCGATTCGGCTATTACCATTTTTCAAAAAACTATCAAATACCTCGAACCCAAAAAGGCTTTCCGACAACTTGCCAAGGCTCATTGCTACATTGCATTCACCTACGATAACATTAACAACGATGTACTTAGCATCCGAAATTTACTCAAATCAGTTTCGATAGTTAAGAACCAATGCGCCAACGACTCGCTGCTTTCGGGCGAAGTATATATCAACACCTCTTTATTATACTATAACAACGGAGATTACAGCAAGGCAGAGGAATACATTTCAGAAGCGCTGTCGATATTTAAGCAGGTACAAAATTCCGACACAATAATGTCGCACAGTTATCTTAACATTGCCCTAATAGTAGCTGCCGACATAAAACGCGCAACAGAAGATTACGACTCGGCAATATCGCTCTACAACGAAGGCATCAAAGGGTTCACCTCTTCGGGTCTCGATTTCTCGTCGTCAAACACCTTCCATTATCTCAGCGACGCCTACAACGGATTGGGAATCACCTATCAAAAAAAGGAAATGTACGATGAAGCCATCAAAAATATG
>CAMJWL010000192.1 GCA_946409405.1 uncultured Bacteroidales bacterium | reverse complement strand
AATCCTCAACATGGCTACCGACATCACCACCAACAAGAAACAGGAGATAGAACTCAAAGTGCAGGCAGAAAAGATGGCAGCCCAGGAGGAGAAGATGCGCCAGAACCTCGAAGAACTCCAAAAGAACCAGGACACCATGTCCAAGCAGCAAGCGGAGTTGAACGACATCAATACAAGGCTCAAAAGCAACGAGGAGAACCTCACCGCCGCCGTCGCCAAATCGAAGGAGCAGGAGAAGGAACTCCAAGCCAAAGTGGCGGAACTCAACAAACTCCACCGCGAACTCGAACTCCAGCAAGCCGAAATCCTCGAACAGAACCACATGCTCCAGGAGAAGGAAAAATTGCAAGCCAAGGCACTCGAAGACGCCGACAAGAACCTCGAACGCGCAAGGGTGAAGATTATGGCGGAGTTTGTGCGCAACCTCTCGCGCCAAGCGTCCATCATGGAAGAGGCGGAGGCAAGGCTCTCGCAGGTGGACGGCATACCGAACGAGATTTTGGATTCGGTGCGCAACGCCAACAACGAGTTCCAAATCCTAATTTCAAAATACAGAGTAGATTAAAAGTTAAAAAGGCTGTTCAAATAAAATCGGACAGCCTTTTTTATTAAAAACAAAACGGTAAATGCCCCACACCTTATTATATATACGTTGTTTGTTGTTGACGGCAGCAACACTCATACTCGCCGCCGCCACCGCCGCCTCCCAACTCCCAAACGGCGCAGGCTCACTCCAATCGCCCGACGGCAAAACCACACTCAAAATATCCGTAACTAACGACACCTCAATGACTTTTGCCATATCGCGTGGCGGCAAGACGTACATCGACACGGCTCAGGTGTTTCTCTCATACGGCGACAACCGAAACGCCCTCAACCCTACCAAAATTGTTGGCACAAAGTGGAACCACAAACTCGACACCCTGCGCTCCAAGATATGGGAACGCGCCGTGCAGCCCGCCATCTACAACGAACTCTTGGTAAAATTTCAAGAGGGACAAAGGACATTGCTGCTGCATCTCCGCCTCTACAACCAAGGTTTTGCAACGGGCATCGACATCTCCGACCCTCAAAAAAACACCCCAAACGACTACCACACCACATACCATTGGGTCAACAAGGGAATTTTTCATCTGATGGACACCAAGACAGAAAACGGATACAACAGCGTGATGGGCAAGGACATGGCTACGGCAATCTCCCCAACACTCACGATGTCAACCACCGACACTCTCCTCGCCCTCACCCACGAGGCCGCCAATTACGAATTTTTTAGCCGTGCAAAAATTATATTAAACAATTTTAGCGTTACAATAGGTCAGGGCGGTCTGTACCAAATAGCCAACTATTCCACGCCGTGGCATTACGTGGTGTTTGCCGACAACGCCGCCGACTTCATGGAAGGCAAGTACATCGACCGCTCGCTCTGCATGAAGCCCACCGAACGCTACGACTGGGTGAAGCCCGGCAAGGTGTATCGGCACATCGGCAACAGGGACTCCGACTTTGCCACCGACCTCGTAAAACGCTCCATAGACTTCGCCGCCCAGATGAAATTTCAATACGTCCTCTTAGACAACGGATGGTACGGACTGGGCTACGACGCCGAGTTTGACCCCGACTCCGACCCCATGCGTTCCGTCGCGCCGCTCAACCTGCCCGAAGCCATACAATACGCCAAAGGCAAGGGCATTGGCATTTTGCTGTATTTCAATAAGTCGGTGTTTTTGCAGTCGTCGGCAGACAGCGTGTTGACCTATTACAGCAAACTCGGTATCAAGGGCATCAAAACGGGCTTCATCAAAAACCGCAGCCAACAGGACAACGTGCTTGCAAGCCACGTAATCACCAAATGCGCCTCGCTCCATCTCGTCGTCAACGTCCACGACGAATACCGTCCCACGGGCGTGGAAATGCTGTACCCAAATTTTCTCACGTCGGAAGGTCTGCGCGGCAACGAACACCTCGACAACACCGGCAACCATACCACCACCCTGCCCTTCGTCCGCTACATGATTGGCGCGGGCGACTACACTATTTGCTACGAACCCGCCGACACCACGCGCCTCAATCTGCAGACCACCAAGGCGCATCAGATGGCGTTGTCGGTGGTTTTGTTTAGTCCGCTGCAACATATTTTTTGGTACGGCTCGCCCGATTGGTACACCAACAATCTTGAAACAGAATTTTTTAAGAGCGTCCCCACGGTCTGGGACGATTACAAAGTGATAGGCGGTTTCCCGCGTCGCTACATCGCCATAGCCCGTCGCAAGGGCAACACATGGTACTTGGCTACCATCTCAGGTCTCCTGAAAACCGACATCTCGTTCCCCCTCTCAAAAATCACCAAACGTCATTCTAAAATTACGGTTTACGAAGACGGCGACACCCTCGGCACCATCAAAAAGTCTTCCTTCAACGCCTCGCCCGATTTTATGGTGAATATCTCCATAAGACCCAATTCAGGATACGTGATGGTGATAGAGCCGACGGGGAAATAATTACATCCTCGCCCGCTCCTAAAAAAATTTTCTCTTTCCCGACAAAAATTCTTACCTTTGCGTCATATTAAAAGACAAAGATGACATCGAAAGAATCAATCCTCAATCACGAAATCATTTTTGCCACGTCCGACAAGACTGTTTCGAAAATGATTACCGTCCTAAAAAAGGAAAAGCGGATAGTGAAAATCGCGGCTAAAATATATACCTCCAACCTCAACGACAAGCCCGAAAACATTATCCGCCGGAATCTTTTTGTAATTTTGGGGACATTGTATCCCGATGCCGTTTTGAGTTACCGTAGCGCGTTTGAGTGCCGTCCCTCCGTTGATGGGCACCTGTATCTCACATACGGCTATGCAAAAAAAGTGTCGCTGCCAGGTGTTACTGTCCATTTGATAGAAGGTGCAGGAGCCATGAAAGGCGATTATCCTTTTATGGGCGGGCTGTACATTGCGGGCGGCGCAAGGGCGTTCCTCGAAAATTTTTCGCAAAAATACAGCAAAGACGGCGTCTCCAAAAGCCTTCCTCAAAACGTTTTGGAGGAAAAACTTGAAAAAATCATCCAGTCGGGTGGCGAGGAAGATGTCGGCACGTCCCGATACAAATCCCGGAATATTCAAGACCAAAAACAACAAGGCTGGCGAAACGTATTTTGTGGATTTTCAACAGGTGAAAGGCACGTTGAAAAAAGGTTACGAAATGTACCGCAGTCTCAACAATCCTTTTGCAAGAGCGATTTTTATGCTGTTTATGACAAGCGAAGTGCATCCATTTTCGGACGGCAACGGACGTATTTCGCGCATAATGATGAATGCCGAACTTACAGCCGCCAATCAATCCAAAATCATAATTCCTACGGTTTTCAGGTCGGATTATTTGGCATCGCTCCGCCAACTGACACGCCGCGATAACCCCGAAAATATCATCAATGCAATGCTCCGCGTCAGACAGTTCAGCAGCCTTATTGCGGGCGAAAGTTTTCAGGAAGTCAAGGCGTTCCTTACCCGGTGCAACGCCTTTGAAACCGACGACGACAGCATCCTCCAGTTTTAATTTATCGACAAAATTACCCAAAAACCACTCGATTTATGGAAAAAATTACCCAAAAACCACCTGATTTATCGACAAAATTACCCCATTTTTGAAAAATAAGGCAGATTTGTGGAAAAAATTGCTACCTAAAACTTCTTTTTCCATGACGTTGCTTTTTTTATTATCGGCTCACAAAGATACAGAAATCGGCTCAAATATGCAAGAATTTTGAGCCGATTTTCGGAAAATTTGAGCCGATTCCTTTTTATTTCATTGTTACATCCTTTCTTTTTCCTCGTTGCCCGCGCCAGTGCCTTTATATTTAGACTTCGCGGCATTTAATTTGTAACGGATTGAAAGTTCTATTATCCGTGTGTCTGAGTGCTTTTTGATGGTGCATTTTCGGATGTTGCCATACATATTAAAATGCTGATTTGCAGTCTTAAACACATCGTCGCACACGAAAGCCACCGTCCAATTGCCGAAGATTTTGGATATTTCGCAGTTGCAAGTGAAATTGTTGTCTATCCAGCCAAGTTCGTCGTCCCCGGCGGTGGTGTATCGCAACACGGCACTTGCTGTGGTCTGCCAGGGTAGTTCAAACAAATTGCCAAACCGAATTATCTCGTATGGTTTGTCAAAGACCTTTTTCACGCCACAGAAAACAATAGACATATCCTGCCAAAAGACGGACGCTGACAGATTGGGACGGTAAAAGCCAAAAGTCGGCGTATATGAAACCGTGGTCTGAAACTGATGAAACTTGTCGTAATTTTCAGGTTTTATGAGCGACGCCTTACAATCGTCGCCATACGTTGTATAAGCATCGTAGATGTAATCATAATTGATAAAATAGTCTGCCATAAAAGACAAATCCTTATAGACTATATTCACACAGAAATCGTCGAAATACGAAGGTTTGAGGCGCGGATTCCCTGTCTCGTAGGCATAACGGTTGATAAATCCGAATTGGTTGCCAAGTTGGTCATAATAAGGACGTTGCACACTGCGGTCGTAACTCAGCGAGAGGTCTGCCCCGCCCAATGAAAAATCAAACGAAACAGACGGAAACAAGTTGTGATATTTGCGGCAATATTCGTTCTGTTTGACTTCGTATTCAAAATAATTGCTCCTTACAAATTCGTACCTCACGCCGAGCGTAAATCCCCAGTTGTCAAACTCTTGGCTCAATTCGCTGTATATGGCAGAATTATTTTCCTTGACGCGGCAATTGGAATTGTTGTCGTTATTTTGCAAATATTTGCAGACACCTTTTCTGTTTACAAAACTATGCTCCGTGCCAACGCTGATTTCGCCGCTAAGAATATCTTTGCAAATTTCTGCTTTAAAAGCATTTAGCAACGCGCCGTTTTTCTCGTTGCAATCCAGCATTATCGGTTCTGTTGCGAGGGATGCCGAAAAATAAGTATCTGTCGCCTTGACAGCCTCTGCAATTTTGTAGTCGTAATCCGAATAATTAAACATTGCGTCGTAATCAATTTCGTAATTCCACGACAGCAGACTGCCTGAATTATAGGCGTTTACAAGATGAAATCCCGATTTGCTGTCGCCAATATTTGCAGTTATAAGATTGTCGCACAATGTGCCGTCTTGCCGCAATTCCGTTGCTGTACATGATTCTATGTCGCTGTTAGTAAGCCTGTTGGAATATGCAAAACCTATGGAATTTCCCGATTTGAAATCGTAATTCATGCCGACTTTTGACGAAAAAGGTTTGTGGCGATTGTAATTGTCGTCATCAGTCAACATATTGTAATACGAACTTATAAAAGTTTCGTCAGTAGAAAACACGTTTTCCTTGTATTTTTTGCAAGAATAGCCAGCCGACGCAAACACATCAAGATTTTTGTGTCGATAGTTAAGTTTCAGATTGTCAGAAAAGTAACATTTGTACTGATAACCTCCTGTCAATTTGTTGTCCACCGAAAAACCTTCGCCAGTAGGGGCAATGGTGTTGATTTTAAGCACCGCCTTTACTTCCGAATCGTATTTTGCGCCGGGATTGGTTATCAACTCAATGTTTTTGATGTTGTCGGGCGAGAGTTGATAAACCTCCGACAAATCCCTGATTTTCCGATTGTTGATATACACAAGCGGCGCGCCCTTGCCAAGCACGGTAAGTGTTTCGTTTTGAGAGACAACGCCGGGTATTACATTCAGTACATGCTGTATGTCAGACAGTTTAGCAATCGGTGTGCCGCCAATGTTGGTTATCATAGCGTCATTTTTTATTTGTATTTTCTGACGCTCGGCAATGATGTTAATTTCGTCAAGCAAGAGGTCTGATTTTTTCAAAACGATTCTGCTTACATCTGTGTTGACGTTCAGCGTCTGTTTCTCGTAGCCAAGGCACGAAACCGTCAGGAATGTTGCATCAACACTTTTTTTAATTGTAAATTTGCCGTCTGCATCCGTTATCGTGCCGTCCACATACGACGAATCTGCCGCCATCAAAACGACGTTGGCAAAGGCAACAGGCAAACCATCCTCGGCAAATACTCCGCCCGAAATCGTCTGTCCCAAAGCAGCAAAATTTACCAAAAACGCCGCCAAAATTGTAATCAAAATTTTTTTCATTTTGCGTTTATTATTATCGGCTCAAAAGATACAGAAATCGGCTCAAATAAGCAAGTATTTTGAGCCGATTTTCGGAAAA
>CAMJWL010000191.1 GCA_946409405.1 uncultured Bacteroidales bacterium | reverse complement strand
CGTCGAGGTTCACCCAACGCTTCTTGTTGCCAAAAAGTTCCACGTGCTTGCCTTGCAGGATTTCAAAACATTTTGACTTGTGCGCACGTCCGAGGGCGATGTTGAGGAGGACGAAGGGAACGCGCCACGGTTCGGGTTTTTTGACTATAACTACGTCCAATAGACCGTCGGTCAATGATGCGTTGGGCGAAATCCTGAATCCGTAGCCGTATTGCGACGAGTTGCATACCGTTACCAAAAGGGCGGTGCGCTTGATGGTAACGCCGTCTATGTTGATTTCGTATTCCATGGGTTTGTATTGGCGGAAGGAGGTGATAATTGCGAGAAAATACGTCTTGAAACCGCGTCCCGGGAAAAATTCGTACCTTCGTGCCACCTGCGAGTCGTAGCCCGCGCCCGCTATGGAGAGGAAAAATTTGTCGTTGACCTGGCACGTGTCTATCTTCTTAAACTCCGCCGAATCCAGGAATTTGATGGCGCGCCACGGCTGCACGGGTATGCGCAACGCCCTCGCCAAGCCGTTGCCCGACCCACACGGAATTATCGCCAAGGCAGTCTCGGTCTTTACGAGAGCCTTGGCGATTTCGTTGATAGAGCCGTCGCCCCCAACAGCCGCCACCACGTCGTAGAATCCTTCTTTGGCGGCTGCTGCTGCGATTTCGGTGGCGTGGCCGGCGTATTGGGTGTACTCAATTTGGTAGTCAAATTTTTCCTTGTTGATATGGCGGTTGAGTATCTTCTCAAAACGCTTTTGCTTGCCAATGCCCGAAATGGGGTTTACTATAAATAATATTTTGATTTTTGGCGACATAATTTCATGTTATCTGTGGCTCGACGAACTGCCTGAGCGCGAACTATTGTAACTTCCTTGGCGGTGGTTGCCGCTGTTGTTGTTCTGGTTTGGACGGGAGTCCTTGCTTGTGCTGTTGTTGTTCGAGTTGCCCTGACGGCTGTTCTGATTGTTATTATAACTTCCTGAACGGCTGCTGTTATTGCCATTGTTATTGTTGTTATAATTGTTGTTGCGATTGTTGTTGTTATAATTGCCGTTGTTGCGATGGTGGCTGTCGTTGTGATAACCATTGTTGTTGTGATTGTTGTTATGATTATCGTGATGATAGCCATGGTCGTTGTGCGGACGTGCGGGCTCGTGATGCGGTGCGTGATACGGCTCGTGGTGATGCGGACGGTAATGGTAGTCGTAGTGGTAATTGTAACCATGGTAATACCCTACGTGTGCCGGATGACGCTCAATCCAATACGGCGATGTGTGATATACGTGTACGGGTGTGTGCCAGAAATAGTGTGCGGGCCTCGGATCGTGCCACACCACCGTATAATGGGGACGCACGTAGAACGGACGCCACAATATGGATGCCGCAGCCACCGTCACAACTGCCGCAGCCGACGGAGCGATATACACATTGTCATAATAGGTGGTGACGGTAACTCTCGGACGGTGAAACCTCTTGATTCTCACCTCGTAGGAGTCGTACATGTCATCCTCCACGTAGTAAACGTCGCTGTTGTACTCGTAGTAGGTCTGCGCGTTGGCGGATACCGTGGCAATCACCGCCATTATTATGAGTAGAATTTTTTTCATTTTGAGTAGTTTTTAATGGGTTAATGCTTTTGATTTTATAGTCGATGCAAAATTACAAAATCGAATGATATTAGGGTGCAAAAAAAAGTTAATAATATTATTTGTTTTCTGTCAATTCTTTCCATTAGCGTGATATGGCGTTCTTAAATGCATCTTTTCCAATTCCTCACCGACAGGATATTTGCCCTCTTCGATGTACTTGTCCAACTGCTGCTGAACTATATCGTCCAAAAACCTGCCTAAAACTTGTTTCAGACGTTTGATTTCCACTGACGGTATCGGCAGCGAGAATAGTTTTAGGACTTCCATCTGAGCGTCATTGATTTGTCCGTTTGGGAAAACCTTCTGCATCTCTTTTGTGTATTCCATAATCCTTAATTTGATGGTAACATTTTGTGCAAAACTACTATTTATTTCGCATAATCACAAATTTTTTTTAGTTTTGTCCCAAAATTTCAAACAAATGATATCGGTTATTAAGTTGATAGTAATTATATTCCTTTTTGCCATCAGTCATGCCTCGGCTCAGGATTACACCTCCAACGCTTACGGCGAGGCATTGTGCGGTGCGGTGTCGTGCCTTACGGGGAGCGACGCGGCGGGGCTAAATCCGGCGGGAACAGCGTTGGCAGATTGGTCGGCGGGGATTGGGTACAACGACCGTTTTATGATGAAAGAATTGTCGCAAAAGTCGGCACGGATTACAATGCCGGTGCTTGGAGGGGTTTTTACGCCGGAGTTCAATTATTATGGTTTTTCGCTATTCAATACATCCAAGGCTTCGTTGGGATATGCCAAACAACTTTCCAAAACTATTTGCGCGGGCATCAACCTCAATTATCACAATGTTCATATTGACGATTCTCCAACAAACGCCAACACTATGAGCGGCGACTTTGGCATTATCTGCCGACCCACAAAATCCTTGACGTTAGGCACTTACATCCGCAACATCTCCAATTCGCAATATTCAGGCAGCGACACCATTCTTCCCGCTCTGATTCAAGTGGGCGCGGCATACAGTTTTTATGGCGGACATACGATTTGCGTGGATGTTGATAGAAACAGCCTCGTCCACGGCATCACGGCGCACATCGGAGTAATTGGGCGAATCAACGACAATGTAAAAATCCTCGCGGGCGTTTCCACTCAGCCGATGACTGTCGGCGTGGGCGCGGAGTTTGGGTTCAAGGGTTTTCTGTTGCAATTCGCCGCCCGCCGCAACCAATATTTGGGATGGATACCGGCAGTTTCGGTGTGTTGGCGGCGTGGCGAGGACAAGCCGTGGGAGCGGTAAAAATTAATTGGTAGGATAACAAAAAAATTCCTCCAAAATCCTCACCTGTCTCAAAAAATTTGTTTACCTTTGCAATTCAAAATATTAGCAAAAACTAACATACATCATAAAAATGGCAGATTTTATCACCAAGAGGGCGGAGGACTACTCCAAGTGGTACACCGACCTCGTTACCAACGCAGACTTAGCCGAAAATTCGGCGGTGCGCGGCTGTATGGTCATCAAACCTTACGGCTATTCTATTTGGGAAAAAATGCACGACGAACTCGACAAGATGTTCAAGGCAACAGGACACAAGAACGCTTATTTCCCGATTTTCATCCCCAAGTCGTTCTTTGCACGCGAGGCGGAGCACGTGAAGGGCTTTGCCAAGGAATGTGCGGTGGTAACGCATTACAGGCTCAAAAATTCAGCCGACGGCAAGGACATCGTAGTTGACGAGGACGCCAAACTCGAAGAGGAACTCATCGTCCGCCCCACGTCCGAGACCATCATCTGGAACACTTACAAAAACTGGATTCACTCTTACCGCGACCTCCCAATCCTTATCAACCAATGGGCAAACGTGGTTCGTTGGGAGATGAGGACAAGGCTTTTCCTGAGGACGGCAGAATTTCTTTGGCAGGAGGGACACACCGCCCACGCCACCAAGGAGGAAGCCCTCGAAGAAGCCCGCAAGATGCTCGACGTATATGCCGACTTTGCGGAGAATGTGATGGCAATCCCGGTTTTGAAGGGCGTCAAGACTCCTACCGAGCGTTTTGCAGGCGCGTTGGATACATTCTGCATTGAGGCTATGATGCAGGACGGCAAGGCGTTGCAGGCTGGCACGTCGCACTTCTTGGGTCAGAATTTCGCCAAGGCTTTCGACGTCAAGTTCCTCAACCGCGAGGGCAAGCAAGAGACCGTTTGGGCAACGTCGTGGGGCGTTTCCACAAGATTGATGGGCGCGTTGATAATGACCCACTCCGACGACAACGGCCTTGTATTGCCTCCCAAATTGGCTCCGTTGCACGTGGTTATCGTGCCGATTTTCAAGAAAGTGGAGGAAATCAACGCCATCTACGACAAGGTACAACCCATCATCAAGTCGCTCGAAAGCAAGGGCTTTACAGTGAAATTTGACGACGCCGACAATCAGAAGCCGGGTTGGAAATTTGCGCAATACGAATTGCAGGGCGTTCCTGTACGTTTGGCAATCGGTGCCCGCGACCTCTCCAACAATACCATCGAGGTTTGCCGCCGCGACACCCTCGAAAAACAGACTGTCTCCATCGACGGCGTTGATGATTATATCGTCAACCTTATGGACGAGATTCAGAAAAACATCTTCCAAAAGGCTCTCAAATACCGCGAGGAACATTCGTACAAGGTGGACACCTACGACGACTTCAAGGCGGCTTTGGACAAGGGCGGCTTTGTTTACGCACCGTGGGACGGCACTGCCGAGACGGAAGCCCGCATCAAGGAGGAGACCAAGGCAACTATCCGTTGTATTCCGTTGAACAATCCGTTGGAAGACGGCGTCGATATGCTCACCGGCAAACCTTCGACGCAAAGGGTAGTATTCGCAAGGGCGTACTAAACAAGTAATTGAAGTAATTGAAGTAATTGAAGTAATTGAAGTAATTGAAATTACTGAAATAATTGGAATCCCGCGCAGGATGCAGATTGCAAGTGCGCGGGATTTTTTTTGTTAATTTCCATAATATTGTTTATATTTGCGATGTTAAAGGCGGTTTAAATAGTAGTACCTTCGTGCGTTGGAGGCCCACTAAACGTTTAAGCCTCCTTTACATTTCCTAGAATTTTTTTTGCAACTTTTGTTTGTCGGTTCACAAATTGTTTGTACATTTGTGCCATAAACCATAAGCAACCGATATGAGTTGGGCGTGTTGGATCCTAAGTAGAGGGTTGTTTATGGTTTGTCTTTTTTCCACTTTATTATTTGTTATACAAAATTTTTTGTTCGTTTTCATACTTTGAACGTTAAACAATTAAAATGTAACGCTATGGACGAAAAAAACAGCAAACAACGAAATGAGGAGAAACTTCCCGATTGGTTGCAGCCGCAAGATGGCATTAAACCAGGCATTGACATTTCCGAAGAGGAGGCTGAGGAAGTCACTCGTTTCTTAAAAGAGAAATTAGGCGTTGACCCTACTCTCTAAAAGAAACGCACCGATGGACGACACCACGACGGCAAAAAGCAAGGTAAAAAACAGTTTTTTCATAGCGTTCAAACGGATTTAGAAGTTTTTTTGTATAACGCAAAGGTAGCAAAATGTATTACACGACAAAAGCAGAGATACTATTTTTTTCAATTTTTGTTTGTTGGGTTGAAGATTGTTTGTACATTTGCAGTGTATTCTGATGGTCGCAAGTGGTAGCGGGGTTCTGCGCAAGCATTACATATTGCAGGTTCGAAGCCTGCCAGAATACGAGGGGGGCAACCCCCTTTTTTAGTCCAAATTCTCAAAAGAATTGGCTTAACAGCCGCCTGAGTTTACCATTAATGATTGATGCCGGGATTATGGTCAACGATTTCTACCCTCAAATCAGGCGCACTTTCAACGATTTCAATACGCAAAACGGGCGCACTTTCAACAAGGTCATACATACCGCAGCCGTATGGATTATAGTGTGGCATTGCTCGTACATCAGGGTTGTGGTCAACGATTTCAACCCTCAAATCGGGTGCGCTTTCCACTATCTCCACCCTGCCGTGCAATGGAAATGTCTTTCCGTCAGACTTACGTGTGATGGTGCAGCTGTCCTTGTCGATGATGACCTTTTCAAGTTCAATCTTCTGCGCACTCGCACTGATGGCGGACAACACAACGGCAAAAAGCAAGGTAAAAAACAGTTTTTTCATAGCGTTCAAACGGTTTTAAAATTTTTTTTGTATAACGCAAAGATAGCAAAATGTATTACACTGCAAAAGCAAAGATACTATTTTTTCAATTTTTATTTGTTGGATTGAAGATTGTTTGTACATTTGCAGTGCTTAAATGCTTCGAGCATAGCCGACGGCGGCGCGATAACTTCAAGTTTAGCCTGGGACTCGGGTGTAATGCCCATTAGAGAGGGCGGTTGCGACTTCCCTCTCATTTTTTTATAAAACATACAGCCGCCTGAGTTTACTATTGATGGGTGATGCCAGGGAAAGAACCAACGATCTGAATACGGAAATCCTCAAAGGAATCAACAATTTTGATTCTCATATCGTAAAAAGAATCGACTTCGTGAAACTCGCAACAACTGTTTGTGGAACAATCACGAAACTTAATTCTGGCATCTTCCCATGAGGTAACGATTTTTACTCGGAAATCCTCGAAGGAATCAACGATTTTGACATTGCCGTACAGGTTGAAAACCTTGCCGTCAGACTTGCGGGTTATAGTGCAGTTGTCCTTGTCGATGATGACCTTTTCAAGTTCAATCTTCT
>CAMJWL010000190.1 GCA_946409405.1 uncultured Bacteroidales bacterium | reverse complement strand
TTTGGAGTACACACACTTTCCAGGCGTGCTCCTTCGACCACTCGGACATCTCTCCTTCTTGACCGGAAACTTGCTCGCATCAGGCGAGCAAATTACTGTTTCACAATAAGTTGCGGAGAGAAAGGGATTCGAACCCTTGGTACCCTTTTGGAGTACACACACTTTCCAGGCGTGCTCCTTCGACCACTCGGACATCTCTCCGTTTTTATCGTTTGAATTTCGGCGTGAAATTACAAATATTTTTTGTACTGAAAAAATATTTTTACACAAAAATTAAACAATTTTTTTACATAAACTTTAATTATGCTATATGACAGCACTTTACGCCTCTGTCGATTTTGCGCATGAGGCCCTGCAACACGTTGCCTGGTCCACATTCCACAAACTCCACTGCACCGTCGGCTATCATGTTTTGCATGCTCTTGGTCCACCTTACCGATGATGTCAACTGCGCGATGAGGTTGGCCTTGATTTCGTCGGGGTTGGTGTGGGGCAATGCGTCAACATTCTGATATACAGGACATACCGGCGTGTTGAATGTGGTTGCGGCGATGGCTTCGGCGAGTTCCACTTTGGCTGGCTCCATGAGCGGCGAATGGAACGCTCCGCCTACTTGCAATCTGATGGCGCGTTTGGCTCCGGCTGCCGTCAAGAGTTCTGACGCCTTGTCAACACCCGGCTCCGTGCCAGAAATCACCACTTGACCGGGGCAGTTGTAATTGGCTGCTACTACTACGTCGCCGCCCGCCGTTACGTCGGCACACACCTTTTCTATTACAGAATCTTCGAGTCCTACGATTGCCGCCATGGTGGATACCTGACTTTCGCAGCATTTCTGCATTGCGGAGGCTCGCTTGGCAACGAGTTTGAGTCCGTCTTCAAAGGAGAGCGCGCCCGCAGCGGTCAATGCCGAGAGTTCGCCGAGCGAATGGCCTGCCGCCATGCCGGGCTTAAACTCTTCGCCCTTGGCAAACGCCGAAATAACCGAGTGCAGAAACACACACGGCTGCGTTACTTTGGTCTGGCGAAGGTCTTCTTCTGTGCCTTCAAACATCAACTTTGTGATGCCGAATCCCAATATCTCGTCCGCCTTGGCGAAATATTGCTTTGCCACGTCGGATGCGTCGTATAAATCTTTGCCCATGCCGGGGAACTGCGCCCCCTGTCCAGGAAATATATATGCTGTCATGTCGATATGTTGATTACTAAATTTCAAGGTGCAAAGATAACACAAATTTATTGGAAAATTAAAAAAAACTACAATTTTTTTCAAAAAAAACATTTTAACAAAAAAATATTATGCCACGTCAAAGATTTTATATAATTTCGTATCATCAAAAAATCATCAAAACACATACATAAAAATGGATTTACACGAATATCAGGGCAAGATAATCCTCGCCAAGTACGGTGTTTCGGTACCCAAGGGCATCGTGGCGGAGACTCCCGAAGAGGCTGTAGAAGCCGCCAAGAAACTTCAAGAAGAGACAGGCACCACCTCGTGGGCCATCAAAGCGCAGGTACACGCCGGTGGTCGCGGCAAGGCGGGCGGTGTGAAAATCGCCAAGTCTATCGACGAGGTGAAACTCTACGCAGGTCAGATAATCGGCATGACCCTCGTTACCAAACAGACCGGCGCAGCGGGCAAACTCGTGCGCAAGGTGCTTGTGGAGGAGAGCATCTATTACCCCAACGCCGAGGGCAAAATCGACGTTGCGGAGTATTACATGAGCATTCTCCTCAACCGCGCTACGGGTCGCAACATCGTGATGTACTCGCCCAAAGGCGGCATGAACATCGAGGAAGTGGCAGAGGAGACTCCCGAACTTATCTACAAGGAGGAGATTAACCCCGCCACGGGACTCCTGCCGTTTCAAGCCGGCAGAATAGCCTTCACCCTCGGTCTCAGCGGCGACGCGATGAAAAACATGAAGAAGTTTGTCTCCGCACTCGTTAACGCTTACTTGAAGAGCGATTCGTCGATGATGGAAATCAACCCCGTCTTCAAGACTTCCGACGGCAAAATCCTCGCCGCCGACTGCAAGGTGAAACTCGACGACAACGCCCTCTTCCGTCAGAAGGAGTTTGCGGCAATGCGCGACATCACCGAGGAAGCACCCGCAGAGGTAGAGGCAGGTCAGTATGGACTTAACCTCGTGAAACTCGACGGCAACATCGGCTGCATGGTCAACGGCGCGGGCCTCGCAATGGCAACGATGGACATCATCAAACTCTCCGGCGGCGACCCAGCCAACTTCCTCGACGTAGGCGGCACGGCAAGCGCGGAGACCGTGGAGGCGGCTTTCAAAATCATCATGAAAGACCCCAACGTAAAGGCAATCCTCGTAAACATCTTCGGCGGCATCGTGCGCTGCGACCGCGTGGCAAACGGCATCGTGGAGGCTTACAAGAAGATTGGCTCCATCAACATCCCCATCATCGTGCGTCTCCAAGGCACCAACGCCGTGGAAGCCAAGAAGATAATCGACGATTCGGGTCTCAACGTACAGTCTGCCATCACCTTTGAGGAGGCGGCAAAACTCGTATCGAAAGTTGTGGCAGCCTAACAAGGCACACCTTATATAATATATACAACAGGAAACAACAATGTACAGGACAAATAATTGTGGCGAACTGCGCATCTCGGACGTTGGCAAGGAGGTAACTCTCGCCGGATGGGTGCAGCGCGTCAGGAATCTCGGGGCGATGACTTTTGTGGACCTCCGAGACAGATATGGCATCACGCAGTTGTATTTTAACGTGGATACCGACAAGGAACTCTGCGAAGCCGCCCGCAAACTCGGACGCGAATACGTATTGCAGGCCATCGGCACGGTAACGGAGCGCACAAGCAAAAACCCCGACCTGCCCACCGGCGACATCGAAATCACCGTTAAAACCTTCAACATACTCAACAAATCGGAAATCCCGCCCTTCACCATCGAAGACAACACCGACGGCGGCGAGGATTTGCTGATGAAGTACCGCTATCTCGACATCCGCCGCCGCCCCATTATCAAGGGCTTGCAACTGAGAAACAAGATGAGTTTTGAGGTGCGCCGCTATCTCGACGGACACAACTTCATGGAGGTAGAGACCCCAATGCTCATCAAATCGACCCCCGAAGGCGCAAGAGACTACGTGGTGCCGTCGCGCATACATCCGGGCGAGTTTTACGCCCTGCCGCAGAGTCCGCAGCAATACAAACAGTTGCTCATGGTGGCGGGCATCGACCGTTACTACCAGATAGTGAAGTGTTTCCGCGACGAAGACCTCCGCGCCGACCGTCAGCCCGAATTTACCCAAATCGACTGCGAAATGAGTTTCGTGGAGCAAGAGGACGTGTTGCAGGTATTTGAGGGACTGGCAAAACACCTGTTCAAAGAGGTGCGCGGCATCGAGTTTAAGGATGCCTTCCCCCGCATCACATGGCACAAGGCTATGGAAGAGTACGGCTCCGACAAGCCCGACATCCGCTTCGGCATGAAGATACACAACATCACCGAAGCCGTCAAAGGACACAATTTCAAGGTGTTTGACGACGCCGAATACATCTGCGCCATTGCTGTTGGCGGCTGTGCCAACTATTCGCGCAAGCAACTCGACGAACTCACCGAATGGGTTAAGCGTCCGCAGATTGGCGCAAAGGGTCTTGTATATATCAAGTACAACGAGGACAACACCATCAAATCGTCCGTTGACAAGTTCTACACGCCCGAACAACTGACAGAAATTGCCAAAATGTCAGGCGCAGGAACAGGCGACCTCGTTTTGATACTTTGCGGCAAGAAACTCCAGGTGCTCAACCAGATGGGCACGCTCCGTATCGAGATGGGCAACCGCCTCGGTCTCAGGGACAAAAACATCTTCGCGCCGCTCTGGGTGATAGATTTTCCGCTCTTTGAGTGGGACGACGAGACCCAGCGCTTCTACGCGATGCACCACCCCTTCACCTCGCCCAAGAAGGAAGATTACGACATCCTCGAATCCAACCCTGGCGAAGCCCGCGCCAACGCTTACGACCTCGTAATCAACGGCGTGGAAGTAGGCGGCGGCTCGATAAGGATTCACGATTCGGCGTTGCAGGTAAGGATGT
Organism: uncultured Bacteroidales bacterium; assembly: GCA_946409405.1. Taxonomy (GTDB): domain Bacteria; phylum Bacteroidota; class Bacteroidia; order Bacteroidales; family UBA3824; genus UBA3824. Next base: position 2,383 of record CAMJWL010000190.1, on the reverse strand, counting down.
TTAAACTCCTCGGCTTCACCGAAGAGAAGGCTCAGGAACAGTTCTCGTGCCTCATCAACGCCTTCAAATACGGTGCGCCCCCGCACGGTGGACTTGCCTTTGGTCTCGACCGTTGGGCGGCTCTCATGAACGGCAGCGACACTATCAAGGACGTTATCGCGTTCCCGAAAAACAACGCCGCCCGCGACGTGATGATTGACGCTCCCTCGCCAATCTCCGCCGACCAGTTGGACGAACTTTCGCTAACAATCAAGCCTCAATAAGCCAATGACTGACAATCCTACTAACATCGAACTTGTAGAAAGGATGATTCAGGCTTGCAAAAACATCATCTTTGCGACATCAGGGCTTAATTCGCCCAATGATGTCGCCAAGGATGTGTTTGCCATCGAAAACATGGAGACCTGCCTCACCATCATCCTCGAATCCTACACTTCGCTCACCCAAGAGGGCAAGGAACAACTCAAAAATATATCTTGGAACGCAATCGAAGATTTTAAGAAAGCCCTCTGCAAACAGGAAAAAAGCGACAACGAGTACAAGCAACTTTACCGCTCGTGCAAGGACGACATCCCGACTTTGCAAAAAAAATTGGAGTCGGAACTCAGTACAATGTAACAAACCGCCAACACAATGAAGATACTTCGATACATAGTAAACTCCTTTGCGGAAAATACTTACATCGTCTATGACGATGCCACCCTCCACTGCGCCATCATAGATCCGGGCTGTTACTCCGACAAGGAGCGCGCCGCCATCACGTCGCAAATCGCAGAGTTGCACCTCCGCCCCGTAATGGTAATCAACACGCATTGCCACGCCGACCACATTCTCGGCGTCAATTTTTTGAAAAAGGAGTACAACATTCCTTTTGCCGCCAGCACTGCCGACCAATACCTCCTCGACAACGCCGACCAATACACTGCGGCGTGGGGTTGGCGTTTGGACGGCAAGATAACCATAGACATTCCTTGTACCGAAGGCACCGAATTGAAGATTGGCAACTCCATCCTCAAATGTGCCGCCACGCCCGGACACACGCCGGGCGGGCTGGCTATTTATTCTGACGAAGACAAGTTTATCTTCACCGGCGACACTCTTTTCCGTGGCACGATAGGCCGCACCGACCTCCCCGGCGGCGATTACGACACCATCATTGCAAGCATCCGCAACCGCCTTATGCGTTTTGACAGCCAATACGATGTGCATCCCGGCCACGGCGAAAGCACTTCCATCGGCAAGGAGGCGGCAAGCAACCCAATGATAGGGATAGAGGATTAAGGAGGAGTGCAGGCCTCTGTGCCTGTCTCCTTGTCGCAAATAAAAGAAAAATAAGAAATGAAAAGAATCAAAGAAATAATAGGAGTATTATCGTTGGTAATCTTGATTTCTTCATGCGAATATTTCGGTGAATTTTATTTTATAATTCATAATAACACCGATAATACCCTTTATATATCTTATACAGAACAACTTTGGTGTCCAGAAGATGCGTTTCCTACTTATGAACACGGAGATGATTATGAAGCCATTAGACTGGCAAAATCCGATTCAACCCTTATCATAGAATCTGGAGAAACCGTTAAAATTGATTATGGTGTAGGCTTGGTGGACAAAGATTTCCCTGATGATAACGATATTCCTGAATGTTATGGAATCGTCCCTTTATGGGATAGAATTGCTTATATTATAAAAGCATCAGACACACTTGACCATTCTATCTTTAAAAAAGAAAAATGGATACGGAATGGTAATAAATATACGTTAGAAATATCTGACTGACAGCCATCTACAACATCACATTGAATTATAAGTGAAAATAATGCATAATCACCATCCCGCCGGATGGCAATTATGCATTATGCATTATGAATTATGCATTGTTGTTAATCCCTTCCAAAAAACTTGTCGAAGAACGACGACTTGCCTGAGCCTGACGAATTGTCGGTGGAATTGCGCGACGTGCCAAAACTATCCGACTGCCGCAAATCCTCTATCGCCTTCAAATCTGATTTAGAAAGGTTCTTCGCGTTAGGCACAAAGACGTTGACAAACACCAGCAAATCGCCTTTGCCATACTCGCCGTATGTGGGAAGTCCTTTGCCCTTGATGCGGAGGACGCTGCCAGGCTGTGTGCCGGGCGCAACGTTGAACTCCACGCTCGTTCCCGTAACGGTAGGAATCTTGACCGACGTGCCAAGTACCGCGTCGGGGAAACTGATGTTGAGTTGATAAACCACGTTGTTGTCCTCGCGAACAAAATTTGGGTCTTTCTCCTCTTCGAGCAACACGTAGAGGTCGCCGTTGATGCCGCCGTTGCGGGCTGCGTTGCCCTTGCCGGGTACGGTCATCGTCATGCCGTCGGATACGCCCGCCGGGATGT
>CAMJWL010000189.1 GCA_946409405.1 uncultured Bacteroidales bacterium | reverse complement strand
CTTTAATCGTTGAGTATGAGGAAGATGAACTTTGGTCGGAGGAGTTGCCCTCGGTACCGTTGTAATGCTTGTAACGCTCCTCGATGGAGAGTTGTTCGCGATCATAATCGTCGCCACGGAAGTAATGGTAATTGTCGGCGGAAGGGTCGTTGTAGGCGTTGCGGTAAGCGGCTGATTCCGTGCCGTACAGACGGGCGATTCGGTCGAGGTAATTGGCGTGAAATTCGCGCTCGCTGTCGTCGTTCATACCGTCGAAACCCAAATCCTGAGCCTCTTTCGCGCCGTTGGAGTTGTCGAAAGCGTTGACGAGGAAAGTCTTGTTGCTCACCAAACCCCAATTAGTGGTATCCACAAAAGTCTCGTCCATCGGGTACGGAATGCCGTTTTCAAACGATTTGCGCGAATCCTTCAAGACGTCCTCGCTGACGTGTCCGAGGTTAAAATACAAGTCCGCGCCCATTCCGTCCTGCTCGTAGATGAAGGGGTCGAGCATCCAAAACTCCAAATATTCGATGTTGGACGATTCAAAATCCGTGGTGGTCAATTCCCTCATAATGCCGCCCCAACGGGATTCGGGCTTGTTGAGATAGCCGTCGGCATCGATACCGGCAGAAATACCCGTTTCGCCTTCCACGTCGAAGTTGTACGGGCCTCTTTCGGAAGGATAATATGCAAGGTTCAGGACTGTCAACTGTGTTGATATGCCGCTGACAGACTGAGCGTTTGGGAAAATTTCACGCTCATAGACGGCGCGGATGTAATGGTTGGATTGGTCGTCCTTGGTGATATAAGACGGCGTGATGCCCGAGCCGCTCACAGACGTGCCCTGCAAGTCGCTCAACACATTGTACCACGCCAAAAGCGAACGATTGTAGCCGTATCTCAAATCGTTGTTGAAACTGCCCTCACGGTATTTGCGCGTGCCCGCAGGCGTGGACGCAAGCACCCATTTTGACATCGACTTGACGTCCAATTTGGTCTGCGCGCTCTCAAAATCGTCGATGTAACACGTTCCCGCCTTATCAACGCTGCGGCTGTGTCCCGGGACGAGGTATGCAAATTCGCCCTCTAACGCAAGCCTCGACTCCGCCGTGGTGCTGATGAGCGGCATCTTGTCGATGAGCGTAGTGAGGAACGGCAACGGCGTGGAATACCGCGAATTGAGTCCCCAAATGGTATTTTTGATGGGTTCGCTGCCAATGGAAACCTTGTTGGTCATTGTCTTTTCCGACAGCCTCATCACCGTACCGCCGATGTTGAAATTGTCATTGAACTGATAATTCAAGTGCGTGCCCATCAACGTCTTAGTGGTGGAATTGAAGGTGGTATTACTCTCCACCGAAACCAAAATCTTGTTGCCGGATTGGAGGATGGACTCGTTGACTATCTTTACCGTACCGAGCAAGTAATCCACCACATAATCAGTGCCTTCGGTGAGCGTCAAGCCGCCGGCGGTAACTTTCACCGAGCCTTCCTCGATGTTCATAGCGTCAAGGCTGATTTCGCTGCCACTGCTCGACTTGTAACTGCCCACGAGGTAAAACTTGTCCTTGTCGGCGTTTTGCTTGGCGATGGTCTTGGTGGAATCGTACAACTGCGGGAACGAGTATCGCGCCGCGTCCGCCGGGTCGTTGATTTTTGCCGCGAGATAACTGCCAAACGGTTCAAGTTGAGGGAGATAGATTTTTGCTTTTTCAGAATTGACAGTAACACCCTCGATGAAGTCAAACTTGCCGTCGGGCACTTTTTCGAGTTGGGTGTTGGCGTTGTCGAGGTTAAAAACCTTAATCAACATCGTGCCGTTGATGTCGCCGACTTCCATATAGTTGAGTTCCGTGCCGGATTTGTCGTTGTGGTATTTGATTTGGAGGTCAAAATCCTCGCTGCTGAGTTGGTAGGCGTTGAGGGAATAGACGTTTTTCATCATCAACTTCCAATTGGGCAGTTTCGGCGAAAACGACGTACCGCGCAACAATTTGAGTATCAGCACCTGCGACGAATTGACCTCCGACGACAGTTCGCCCACTTTGTAGGTCTTGCCCTTGTAGGTGTATTCGTATGCAACAGCCAAAACCTCGTCGTCCTGCAATGCCGATGTCAACGAAATGAAGCCCAACTGAGGGTTGAAGGTGTATTCGTTGGAGGACAATTTGCGGGCGTTGCCGACCTTCTCGTAATCCGTGCCGGTCTCCCAAACGCCGTTCAGAGTGCTTGTTACGGAGTTGATGTCGCGGACGGCTTTGTAATTGTTAATGAGCGTGTTGTAGAGTGTGTTGGCGGTGTTGGACGGAAATTCGCCCGACGATTTGTGTACGGCAGACTTGTTGTAAATCTCCGTCGGCTCGCCAAGGTCGAGGAACGCCACAATGTCGCGGGAGTTTTCGGTGGCAAGGCGCGTATTTGTAACCCAAACTTCGAGGTTTGTAATTGTAATGCCCGAAATCACGGCGGGCAAATTCCTCAGTGCCTCCTCGTAATGGTCGCGGAAGTAATGGTTGAGGAAGAAGTGTCGATTCGCCTCGTAGTCAGAGGCTTGTATCTTAAATTCCTGACTCACGGCACCGGCGTTGACCTCGATGGTCTTGGTTTCGCCTTTTTGCTGCGAGAGGATTGCGGTGGCGGTGAGTTTGCCAAATTTGAGGTCGGTCTTCACGCCAAACAACGTCGTGCTTCCCTGTATCAACGTACCGTCCAACGGCATCGAAACGTTGCCAAACTCAATGCGTTGTATGATTTCGTCGGTGTGTCCCACGTACTCCATCTTCTGCTTGTTTTCAAACTCGAAGGTGGATTCGGTGTTGTAATTGATGCCAACCTTCATCTTGTCGCCAATCGTACCCGTAACGCCCACCTGCATCGCCATATCAAAATCGAATGAAACGTCGTTGCGCTGCTTTTTGGGCAGGGTGAAATTGTCGATTTTGGAGATGTCAACACCCAACGAAACCTCCACATTGCCCTGCGGCTTGATGTCGATGACGTTGGAGCCAAAGATGCGGTCGAAGCCTTTGAGGTTCACGTTGATACGCGGATTGAGGTAACGGCTGAGACCCGACTGCGTCCTTTCGTCCCGCTTGTAATTGTCCATCATCTGTTTGCGCCAATACTCGCGCATTTCGGAGCGGTTTTGGTTGGCGTTGTAGTCGCCCTCCGAAAGAGTCTGCGGACGGTCTATTTCCAAGTCGCCTACCTTCTTGACCGTGGTGTAGTCGCCCGTGGCGTGGTCGTACTGCGTCTCGGTGGTTATGTTGGCGGGGTCTTTGAGTCTGATAGGCGAATCCTCGCGGTATATGGACGGTATCGTGGTGTCGGGCATCTCCGACGGCTTCTGCCACTGAGGAAGGAAGTCGTTGGATTCGGGCGGCTTGTTGTAAGCCACGCTGCTCATCACCGACGCTACAAACAACGTAGCCGCCCCTGCAAGTCCGATAGTGCGGGTTAAATGTTTCATTGGTTTACTTGACGTTTCTTAAAGCAAATTTTATCAAATCCTCGGCACTCATATTCGGCTCCTTGCTGAGTGCGAGTTCGACGGCTTTTTCCGCCTGTTGTTTTTGGTATCCGAGCATCACGAGCGCGGCGATAGCCTCATCGCGGTGCGGCGAGATGCCCTTGGCGGTCTGCGTGGCAATCATTGCATCGCCGAGAGCCTTGCCGATTTTGTCTTTCAAGTCGATGACCACACGCTGCGCGGTCTTTGCGCCGATGCCCTTGACTCGGCTAATCATCTTGGCGTCCTCGCTGAGAATTGCAGTCTGCAATTCGGCGGGCGACATCGACGATAGTATCACCCTCGCAGTGTTTGGCCCGATGCCCGACACGTCTATCAACAGCCTGAAAATTTCACGCTCCGTCTTGTCGGCGAATCCAAACAAGAGTTGCGCGTCCTCCCTTACGACGTGGTGGACGTACAATTTTACCTTCTCCTGATGCTCGATGGCGGAATACGTGTTAAGCGATATGTTGATGAGCCACCCAATGCCGCCCGCGTTCTCCACGACGGCATACGACGGGGTAAGTTCCGATAATAATCCTGCAATGTATTCGTACATATTTTTTGTTTTTGCAACAATTGTCCAATATCGGTTGCAAAATTAATGTAAAGTAGGCATTTGGCAATAAAAATTGGAGAAAAATTTGCGGAAACAAAATTTTCACCTCATATCTGCCCGTTCTCAATCCTCACGATTATGTCCTCTATCATCTTGTCCTCCTCCATGGCGTCGTACTCGGATTTTAGGTTGGAGCCGAAGAGCCTTGCGATGCCTTGGAAAATGAACGCACTGAATCCGCCTTTGAGTTCCTTTAAGACTTCGTATGTGGTGCTGCCGGTCTCGCGGTCAACGAGTTTAATCAAGATTCGCCCCTGCGAGATGGTAAGATTGACAAGTTCGTTCTCAAACTGCGCCCTGAGTTTCTTCTCCTGCGATTTGACGTAAGCCTTCTTCTCCTCCTCGGTTGGGATTTTGGCGATGGAGTCCACAAGTTCGGCATAGACACGCTTGATAATTTTTGCGTACGGCCAGACCTTCTTGACGTTGCGGACGAGTTTGGTGTATTTTTCCTGTTGACGCCTCGACACAAAGACATACGGCGGCATACATACAACGGGCTTGTGCAGCACCATAAGCACCGTGTCGGGATGTTCCACCCACCCCGCAACGATGGTGGCGCGCTTGACCCTCGACGAGTCCTTCAAGGCGTCGCCCTGCAATATCACCTGCGCATCACATATCCTGACTAATGACAACATCAAGGCTATCAATAGCAATTTTTTCATAGTTTTTTTTACAATAATCGTTCTTTTTATTACATAACGCCTCACGGCGTTATTTTCTTACAATAAATTAAAAGAATGGAAAAAATTTCATCCAATTGCGGTTGCAAAATTAATGTAAAGTAAGCATTTAGCAATATAATTTCCCAAAAAATCCTATCTTTGCCCCCAAAAACATTACTGAATATGACACACTCCAAACTAATCGCCCCCGCCCTCCGCCCCGGCGACAAGGTGGGAATCATCGCCCCGGCAGGTCCTATCACCGAGCAACAGGCTCAAAAAGCCGCTTGGAACGTCAGCCGTGCCGGATATGTACCTGTAATGGCAGACGGGATTTTAGACAAGCATGGTTATCTTGCAGGCAGCGACGAGGCTCGCGCAAACCAAATCAACAGCCTTTTTGCTCAAAAGGACGTCCGCGCCATCGTCTGCGCTCGCGGCGGATACGGCACCACGCGCATCCTCGACCTTTTGGACTACGACCTCATCAAATCAAACCCAAAAATCATCGGCGGATACTCTGACATCACCGCGCTCGCCATCGCCATCAACAAGATGACCGGACTCATCACCTTCCACTCCTCGATGCTCGTGCCGGAAGACAACGAATACACACGAACTATGATGTGGAAAATTTTTGGCAACGGTATTCATAACTCCAAAATAGCCTGCGACCCATCAGAAGCGCAGGATTCGCCAGAAATAGCCCTCTCCCCCACCCCGACCAAAAATCGTTGCAAAGGCACGTTAATAGGCGGCAATCTTTGTCTTTTGGAGGCGTTAATCGGCACAAAGTACGACTTCAACTTGACTAACAAAATCCTTTTTGTCGAGGAAATCAACGAGCCGCCATACAAGATAGACCGAATGTTGACACACCTAAGAATGTGCAAAAATTTCAGCGGTCTGCGCGGCATCGTCTTCGGCAAAATGAAAGGCTGCGAGGCTCAGGGTGAAAACAGCCTGACGCTCTCGCAAGTAATCAACGATTTCTGTAAGGGGTTGGACATTCCGATAATCACCAATTTCAGTTTTGGCCACGTAAAATCCCGCTGCACCCTCCCCATCGGCGCGAAGGTCTCAATGAACGTAAAGAAACGGGAATTAACATTAATGGAAGACGTAGTTTTAACGTAAATTTCCGAGCCGCCTACGGCGTCTCTTGTTTTTTAGAACGAAACTTACCGTCAATTTTTTCGTCAATTACCGTCAATTTTTCATTTATACTGTAAAAATTGACGGTAATTCTTTATTGACAGTATTAAAAATTGACGGTAATTTTTGTTTAATTGACGAAAATTGACGTTAAACCAACCGCCGCAAGGCGGTTCCGTTCACGCCACAAATTCATAGCGGGAATTTCGGCGGCAAGGCTCGAAACCGGCTTCGCGGATTGCGACCACCATTTCGTTTTTATCGAGGCTGTAATTAGCACCCGCCGCGCTCACCACGTGCTCCTCCATCATAATAGATCCGAAGTCGTTTGCGCCCGAATGTAAGCAAACTTGACCTATCGACTTGCCGACAGTGAGCCACGAAGCCTGAATATTGCGTATATTGTTGAGCATCAGGCGCGAAATGGCAATCATCCTTACATATTCGTCGCCCTCGATGGGTTTAAATGGACCCAACTCTTTTTCCAACCGTGTGCCGTCGCTGCAAAATGGCCACGGAATGAAGGTTACGAAGCCCTGCGAATAGTCGGGTTTGCGGCTTTGGGT
>CAMJWL010000188.1 GCA_946409405.1 uncultured Bacteroidales bacterium | reverse complement strand
TCCACACGCGACGTGGAAGTGCCTGCCACAATCACCGACCAGACCGACCGTTTCTATTATTACAAAAACCACTACTTCGACAACTTCCCGCTCTCCGATGCGCGTCTCCTCCGCACACAGTATTACCAAAACAAGGTGGAGAAATACATCGACAACCTCTGTATGCAGATGCCCGACTCGCTCAACAAGGAATGTAAGTGGTTGATTAGCAAGGCAAGAGGCAACGACGAGTTGTTCCGCTTCATGCTCGTGTTCCTATTTAATAAGTATGCCAAAAACGAGAACATGTACGCCGAAAATGTCTATGTGGAACTCGCCGACATCTACGTCAAAGACGCCAAGTGGGACACCGACTCCTTTAAGACCGAACTCAGCAAAAAAATCGCAAAGCGCAAGAATTGTCTCGTTGGCAACCCGTCCAAAGATCTCTTGATGCGTCAGTTGCCCAACGACACCGTGAAAATAGAGGCACTCCGCCCCGCCATCAATAGGATGAAGGAGGAGGGCGTGGCGGTAGAGAAGGCAAAGCCCGACTTTGAAGCCCGCCGCAACGACGTTGTAAGGATTCTCAACAACCTGATCAACAACTTTGGACGTACCGACATCTCCGTCCACAGCATCCCCGCAAAATACAAGATGGTGGTATTCTGGGAGCCAGATTGCAGCCACTGCAAGGAAGAAATGCCAAAACTGTTCTCATTCTACAAGGACACGCTCAACACCATCGGCTGCAAGGTATTTGCGATATACATGAACCGCAGCGTTGACAATCTCAGCGACCTCCACAGGCACATGGGCAAGTGGTTTGACTTCGTAGAAAAGCAAAAAATGATGGCTCCGGGCTGGTACAACTACTTCAACCCCTTCGACCAATACCGCGAAAACTACGACGTCAACAGCACCCCGACCTTCTACCTCCTCGACGACAAAAACGAAATCATCGCCAAGCGCATTTCGTTCCATCAGATGTACGACCTGATGAAATTCCTCGAAGAAGCGAAGGAAAAGGAAAAACAAAAATAAAACATCATGAAAAATTTTTTATGGATATTGACGTTGATAATGCCGCTGTGGGCGGGTGCGCAGGATTTCAAACTGACAATGAAATTCTCGCACTACAAGCCGCAGAAGGTTCGTCTTACCCATTTTTTTGAAGACAAGCAATACTTGGACATCGATTCGGCGCAGCAAGACGGCAACACGGTGTGGTTTGAGGGCAAGGGCGAATTGTACCCCGGCATCTACTCGATAATCCTCAACGACAGCGGCACGTCCTTTGAAATCCTCGTGGATCACGACAACCAGTTTATGACCTTAAAGGCCGACGTCAACGACATCCAAAAAACCATGAAGGTAACTGGTTCGGAGATTAATTCGCGTTTCTTCGACTACCAGCGCGCCATGACCGACTTCAACCGCAAGCGCATAGACCTCGATTCGCTCCGCCGCCGCGCACTCGACACCACGGGCGGCAGGAAACCCGATTCTGCCAAGGCAGAAAACTACAAGGGGCAAATGAACCGCATCGACGACTACGTGAAAGACCTCCTCCAAAAGACCGTAGCCGACAACAAAGGCAACATGCTTGCCGACGTTCTCGACTGCATGGACGCATCCGACATGCCCACCAAGGACATGTACGACCACATCAACTTTGCGCAAAAAGGTCTGATAAGGACGCCGTTTTTTGTAAAAGTATTATTCAAACACATCGCCCGCGCCATCGAAGACAGCCATTACGAGATAATCCGCCAAAACGACATTTTCATCGAAAAGTCAAAAGCGGACGACGATATGTATCATTACGTAACGGGTTATCTATTAAACTTTTACCGCACGTTCTTCAAAAGCGGCATCAACGAAGTGTTTGTCCATCTGGCAGACAAATACTTCCTCAACGACCCCAACAACGGACTCGCTCCCGAAAACCGCCGCATGATTCAGGAACAGCGCGACATCTTTGCCTCCTCGATGGTGGGCAGCAAGGCGCACCCGATACGTATGCGCCGCACGATAGAGGGCGACTCGATAGACGTTTTGGACGCGCACAACGGCACCATCTTCCTACTCTTTTGGAGCAACGGCTGCGGACACTGCGACGCCGCCGAGAAGTCGCTGATGGAGGTCTATGACGGCCTTGTTAAAAACGACATCCGCGTAATCTCAGTCAACAACGACAAGCACAGTTATGAAACACTCCGCGCCAACGCCGTCAAAAAAGCGTTTCCGTGGACCGACGTCTGCGACACCGGGGACGACAACACCCGTTACCGCGAATACTATTATGTGGTCTCCACGCCCATAATGTACATCATCGACACCAACAAGCGCATCGTCCAAAAATGCGTTGGCGAAGACCAAATCGACGAACTCGCACGGCGGATGAGCGAATGACAATGCACAATGCATAACAATCACTAAATCATCAAATCAACAAATCATCAAATCATCAAATCAACAAATGGCAAATGCATTAATCCTTCTTGCCGACGGCTTTGAACTCATCGAGGCAATGGCACCATACGACGTATTTTGCCGTGGCGGCATCAACGTCAAGACAGTTTCTATCAGTGGCGACAAGACCGTTGCCGCCTCAAACAAGGTGAAAGTAATCGCCGACCTCCTTTGGGACGAGGCAGACTTCACCTCCACCGATCTCATCTACCTGCCGGGCGGCTATCCGGGCTACGAAAACCTCGGCAACGACCCCAAAGTGGGTGCTGTGGCAAAGAGCCAGTACGAATCGGGCAAAATGCTCGCCGCCATCTGCGGTGCGCCCACCGTACTCCTCAAAAACGCCATCGCATTTGGCAAAACCGTAACCTCTCACTCTTGCTGCGCCGAGGAAATGTCTGCCAAGTACCGCTACACCGGCAAGCCCTACGAACAGGACGGCAACATCTGGACGGCAATCGGCGCGGGACATTCGCAAGATTTTGCAATCGCGCTCGTGCAAGCCCTCGTAGGCGACGCCGCCGTTGCAAAAATCAAGAAAGGAATGGAGTTGAAATGACCCGCATCGTCATAATTTGCATATTGACATTCGTTGCCTCGTGCGCAACGAAGATGCCCGACATCACATATACCCCCATGCCTTACGACATTGGTGTGCCGATGTTTCCCGATTCGCTAAACATCCCCGCCGACAACCCCATGACCGTGGACGGCGTAAGGCTTGGGCGGTATCTTTTTTATGACGGACGACTGTCGGGCGACCCTGCGAGGCCGATGAGTTGCGCCACGTGCCACAGGCAGGAACACGCCTTTGAATGTGGCACAGAAAACTGTGAGGACGGGCGACCTGTGGGCAATTCTGGACAAAAGACACCGCACGTAATGCTGCCACTGATTAATTTGGTGTGGAACAATTCGGGATATTTTTGGAACGGGCGCATACAGGAAGGCAACATCGAACAGACCGTCCCAATGGCAATCACCGCGCCGCACGAGATGGACGGCAATATAAATAAGGCGGTAAGGCTAATCAAATCGGATGCAAGGTACAGGGAAATGTTTTATCGTGCGTTTGGCACTACCGAAATTAATATCGACCTCATCAGCAAGGCGATAGCGCAGTTTGTGAGGTCGCTGGTGTCGTTTAATTCGCGGTTCGACAGATTTATGGCGGGCGAACTGATGCTCACCCCTCAAGAAATGCGCGGGCTGATGCTCTTTACCACCGAGGGTGCAGACTGTTTCCACTGCCACGGCAGCCCGGCATTGCCGCTGTGGACTACCAACATGTTTATGAACAATGCCAAAGACATTGATTTTGAGGGCGAAAAAGACAGATTTTCCGTTACTGGCAACCCCATGGATCGCGGCAAATACCGCGTGCCAACCCTCCGAAATATCGAATTTACAGGGCCTTACATGCACGACGGACGTTTTAAGACGTTGGACGAGGTGTTGGAGTTTTATAACAACGGTCTCAAACGGTCGCCATATATCGACCCGCTTTCCATCAACGCCAACCACGGCGGCTCGCACCTCTCGGATGCCGACTTAAAAGCCGTAAAAGCCTTTTTGCTCACCCTCAGCGACACCACCTTTATCAATGATGCGCGGTACAGCAACCCATGGTAAAAAGCGTACAAAACCACGGCTGCATCATACAATGCAGCGGCGTTAAAAGTTTATCATATTGATTTTCAAGCCAGTATCGGTAATATAATCCTGGATGGCCTCTTCGAGGTCGAGGTCTTCGTTGTCATAATACCAATTTACCGTTACCTGTCCGCCGTCCATCTCGTACTTCTTAAGTATCTTGAAGATGTCGAGAAGACTCTTGGTGGAACTCGTATTAAAATACGTAAGTTTACAATTAAAAATCAATGGCAATCCCGTCTTGGTGTACTCCCGTATCCAAGAAATCAGCGGGGCATAAAACACGTTGGTCTCCTCCAAGAAGGACTCCCCGGAGATGTCGCAAATGCCGTTCTGATAGTTAAAATCTACCGTCGGGACAAAGTATCCGTCATGTGAGCCGGCTATGTGTATATTCTCCATAGTTATAGCGTTGTTCTTTAATATGGTTATTGCATTGTGGCGGAAACAAACAAACGTTTCTTTCACGATGCAAATATAATAGGATTTTCGGAAAAAACCGCATAAAAATCAAAATTTTTTTTCAACAATCGTCAAATCTCCACGCCAAGCACGCAAACATCGTCTATCTGCATGAAGTCGCCCTTCCAAGCGAAGTAGGTTTCCACCACTTTGTCGCGCTGGCTGGTCATGCTCAGGCGGCTGGTGTCGAGGAGCATCTGACGGAAGCGCGACACTTTAAATTTGTCGTGCTTGGCGGAACTAAACTGATCCGCATATCCGTCGGAAAAGAGGAAGAGGCGGTCGCCTTTTTGGAGCGTAACGTATTGATCCTCAAAGGGCAACTCCCTCATGTGTATTCCCACGGGCGACTTGACTGCGTTATACACCGTGAGTTCGCCACCGCGCACCATAAACATCGGATTGTACGCCCCGGCAAAGTTGCAGTTGTTGCTCTCCAAGTCCCAGACGCACAGAGCCATGTCCATGCCGTCCTTGGGAGCGTCTTCGATTCCGGATTGTCCGAGGTACTGCTTTACCATCACACGCATCTCTTCGAGGATTTTGGACGCCTGCAACACGTGCTGCTGAGCCACTATCTGATTGAGCAACGCGATGCCGAGCATGCTCATAAACGCGCCCGGCACGCCGTGTCCCGTGCAGTCGCCAACGGTAAACACAAACTTGTTGTCCACCTTGTAAGCCCAATAGAAGTCGCCAGACACGATGTCCTTGGGCGCATAGAAGATGAAGTAATCGTGCATCAGGGAGCGGTGCCGCTCGAAGTCGCGGAGCATTGCGCGCTGTATGGTGCCGGCGTATGTGAGGCTGTCGGTGATGTCCTTGTTTTTGACGGCGATTTCTGCGAGGTTCTTGCTGATTTGCTCGTTCTGACGCTGTATTTCCTCGTTTTGGGAACTAATCTTGTCGTTCTTCTCCTGGAGTTGGACGTTTGCCTGTTTTTTCTGACGGTTGTTGCGCAATATCAGCACGACAACGCCCGCCACCAGCCCCAATACCACAGCAAGGCACACTATTATAAATCTCTTAAACTCGTCCTGTTGCTTCAACACGAGTGCTTCCGACTGTACAAGGCGGAGCGAATCTTCTTTCTGTTTCGACAAAAAGGCGAGTTCTTTTGTCTGAAATTCAAGTTGTTGCCGCTGAAATTCGAGTTCGAGGTTCTGCATCTCCACCTCATGTATAGTGGAATCCTTCTGCTCTATAAGTTGCTCCTGTTGGTCGTTGAGGTCGAGAAGTTTGGCGTTTTGGTCGCGAAACTTCTTGTTTTCGGCGTTAAGATAGGAGTTGAGGTACTCGTATGCCATCTTGTAATTCTTGTCGGATAGCGAAATGTCGCACAGCGAGCGCGTGAGCATGTTCATCAAATCCTTGTCACCAAGTTTTTTGGCAAGCGTCATCGACTCGTCATAATATTTCTGCGCCTTGCGGTTGTTTTTTAGTTTTTGATAACATTGCCCAAGATTGTAGCAAGTGGCGGCACGAGGCCTCGCTTGTTGCAGTTTTTTGCGGATGGTGTATTCCGACTCAAACGCCGACGCCGCTTTCTTGTATTCCTTGTTGGTATAATAATAATTGCCTAAAATACAGTTTAAATCTGCCACGGAAGTCTGCATTTTGAGTTTGTTGGCAATTTTGATTGTAGCGTTCACCTGCTCGATGCACTTAGAGTCGTTGTTGTTGAGGTAAAAATTCGCGAGTTTGATGCCCGATTCGAGCCGATCCCTGTCGGAGTCGGAGAGAGCGTATTCTGCCGCAATCTGCTTCAACGAATCGTTGTCCTTGTCTTTGTTGCGGTCGCGCTTGTTGCGTTGGCATAAGGCATCCTGCGGTGTCAGAATCGCTACCAGCACCGTCAGAATGACAATAAAAAGCCTATATGAGTGTTTTCCCATCGGAAATACTATTAATATAAAGTGATACTTGCCGCCCTGTTATATGCAAAT
>CAMJWL010000187.1 GCA_946409405.1 uncultured Bacteroidales bacterium | reverse complement strand
GACGCTTTGGAGGGCGTTCCGAGTGTTGACGTGGACATCGACGGCAACGTTTCATTGCGCGGCAGTAGCAATTTCACTGTCTTAATCGACGGCAAGCCCACCGCGTTGGATGCAGCCGACGTGTTGAAACAGACACCCGCCGCCATGATTGAGAACATCGAGATAATCACCAATCCCTCAGCCAAATACGACCCCGAAGGCACTACCGGCATCATCAACCTTGTTACCAAGAAAAACGTGATACAGGGTCTCAACGGTGTTGTCAATGCCAACGTCGGCAGCCAAGGTCGTGTAGGCGGCGACTTCCTTTTGAACAAGCGTACCGGCAAGGTAAACGTCTTTGTGGGCGGATATATCAACCAGAGGGGCAACAAGTTTCACGGCGAGTCAAACCGTATCACCAAAAACGTTTGGAACGACGACAAAGAGGCTTACACAAACAAATACGTCAATCAGGTGAACGACAACAAAAACCGCAACCACGGCGGCGGTCTGAGGACGGGTCTCGACATTTATTTTGACGACAACAACCTCCTTAACTTCTCCATCGAAGGCGGTCTTTGGGGCGGCAAAAACACTGGCGAAAATACTTACGACAACTGGGCGCGGCTCGTGGACTCCGACGTCGATTTTGACGACGAGGACGTTACTTCCGACACCAAGGACGACAACAATTCCAAGTATTTCAACACCAATTTCTCCTACACCCACAATTTCATGGGCAAAGGCCACAAGATAATTGCGGGCGGATTCTTCTCGCGCAACAACCGCGAGGCAGACAACTCTTTCACTCAGACTGTTGCGCAGACCCATCGCATCACCGGACACAACATCGACGACGACAAATCCACCAACCGTGGACGTTTTAATGTGGATTACACAAAACCTCTCGACGACAAGGGAGGCAAGTTTGAGGCAGGTTTCCAGGAGGACTACAACCGCGCCGTTACCGACTACGTGTTCAACGACTACTATCAGGAATCGAACACGTACAAGCGCAACCCCGAATTTTCCAACGACATCACTTTCCTCCGTTCGATAACGTCCGTGTACGCCACTTACGGAAAGACTTGGGGCAAATTTGGTCTCCAACTTGGTCTGCGCGGCGAATACACTTACCGCAACATGGATACGCAGAACGACATTTCCGACTCCACATACACTATCAACCGTTTTGACATATTCCCGTCAGTCCACATCTCGCAGGGCGTGGGCGAGCGCAACTCCATCCAAGCGGGATATTCGCGCCGCATCCGCCGTCCGTGGGAGCGTGCGTTGAACCCCTTCCCCGGCTATTCCGACGAATATTCGAGGTGGGTGGGCAACCCGTCGTTGAAGCCGCAATACACTGATGTTATGGAACTTAACTATCAGATGAACTTCGACAATGCTTTCCTCGCCCTCGAAACTTTCTACCGTCACACCGATGGTGCCACCGAAAACGTCAGCACTCTTGCCACCGACGGTTCGGGCATCCTGATTTCGCGGTTTGAAAACCTTTCCACCAACAACAACTTCGGTCTCGAACTCACTGGTTCTTACGACATTACCAAATGGATGAGGCTCAACGCCACGTTTGAGGTGCGTCAGTATTATATAAGAGGTGTCTATAACGATGTTCTCCGCAAACAGGACGGCAACTCTTGGCGCACCAAGGAGACGCTCTCCCTCTCGCCCGGCAAGACCACCAAGATTCAGTTTACCTTGCGTTACAACGGCAAAAACAAGACCCTCATCTCCTCCAACAAGGGCAACCTCGACCTTGGTCTTGCCGTCCGTCAGAGTTTCTTCAAGAAGAAGATGTCTGTATCGCTTAGCATGAGGGACTTGCTCAACAGCGGCACTTTTACCTCCACCACCGACACGCCTGAATATTGGCTCAAGAGCAAGCGTCATCGTGCCGCTCCGTTCTGGAACCTCGGCGTTTCCTTCAAAATCAGCAACATCAAGGACAAGCGTCCCGACGGCGACGAAGGCGATGGCGGCGACCGCGACGACGACGATTCATCATTCGGCGGCGACGAGGGCGGAATGGATTTCTAAAAAAATCTCATAATAAATTTTTATATCCCACGGATTATCATTAACTTTGCGCCTTGAAACAATCAAGACGTCTTAAAAACGATGATAAGCAGAAGAATACTGAGGATTAAGGTATTGCAGACGATTTATTCGTATTACCAAGGGGAGGGCGAACTAATCAACGCGCAGAAGGAACTCGCGGCGAGCATCGACCGCTCGTATGACCTGTACTTCTACCTCTTGCAGTTGTGCGTGGAGGTAGCCGACTACTGCGACCGTCAGCAGGAGGCCGCAAAACTCAAATATATGGCGACCCTCACCGACCTCAATCCCAACAAGAAGTTTGTACACAACAAGTTGATAGAGCAGTTGCGCATCAACGAGGCATTGCAGTCGCACCTTACGGCAAGGACGTTGTCGTGGGCCAACTACCCGCACGTGGCCAAGAGCGTATTCAACGACCTCGCCCTCACCGACGAGTACAAGGCGTACATGGCTGACAAAGACAACACTTATTCCAAAGACAAGGCCATCGTAGCCTTCATGTTGGAGAAAATCGTGTTGGAAAACAACGACTTCTTCGACGCGCTCGAAGAACAGTCGGTGTATTGGATCGACACGGTAGAGTTTTTTGTGGGCATGGCACTCCGCACCATCGACCGTTACAAGGCGAGCCACGGCACCGACGCCAAAGTGCTGCCCAAGTACAAGAACGACGAGGACGCGCAGTTTGCCGACCAGTTGCTCTTGAAGGCTGTTGCCAACGCCGACAAGTACCGCCAACTAATCTCCGACAATGCCGACAATTGGGATTTGGAACGCATAGCCTTGCTCGACATTCTCCTCATACAAGTTGCTTTGGCGGAGATAGAACAGTTTCCGGGCATACCGTTGCGCGTTACCTTCAACGAGTACATCGAGATTGCCAAAAACTATTCCACCGAAAAAAGTCCTCTGTTTATCAACGGTGTACTCGACAAGATTGTGCAGAAACTCCGCGAGTCAGGCGACGTTATCAAGCCCGCCGACGTTTCTACGGAGAAGTAACCATTTAACTTCCAATCGATTATGTACAGGTTTTACATATTATTGGCAACAATAACCATCATGGTGCTTGCCTCGTGCAGTGGCAACGGCGCACAGACCGCCTCCAATGCCGATTCCGTAGCCGCCGTAGATACCGTCAAGTATCCCACTATCGAGTTTGACACGGCGGTGTTCGACTTCGGCAAGATATTGCAGGGCGAGCAAGTTGGCACGGTGTTCACCTTCAAGAACACGGGCAAGGCGGACCTGATAATCCGCAAAGTGGAGACATCCTGTGGATGCACCGTCCCTGAATACGACCGCTCGCCCGTCAAGCCCGGCGCAACAGGCACTATACGTGTCCGCTTTGACTCCGACGGCAAGGAAGGCGCGCAGTACAAGACCATCAAGGTAATCTCCAACTGCAAGGACAACATCTTCGATCTTGTTCTCAAAGGCACTGTGGAGGTCAAGTAAATTGAAATTTAAGAATTAAAAATTAAAAACTGAAATAAAATGACATTTTTGAACTTTATCCTATGTGATGCCATGCAAGATGCAGGTAATACGATGACGGGCAATCCCAATGGTCAAGGTGGCTTTTCGATGATAATAATGCTCCTCTTGATGGGTGTTGTGTTCTACTTCTTTATTATTAGGCCGCAGCAGAAGCGTCAGAAGGAACTCCAAACCTTCCGCGACGGTCTCCAAAAGGGCGACAAGGTGATGACAGTTGGTGGTATCCACGGCGTTATCTCCGGTATGACCGAAACCACTTTCCTCATCCTCATTGCCGAGGGCGTGGAAATCAGCGTTGAAAAATCTTCCGTCGTTGCCGACTCATCCGACACCACCGGCGCACAAGAATCCGCTGGCAAGTAACGTCAATTCCGTCGCCTACGGCGACGGGGTTTTTATAAACGAGAATTACCGTCAATTTAATCGTCAATTACCGTCAATTTTATAAGAAAAATTTTCGATAATTGACGATGTAATTGACGGTAATTGACGTTCAAAAAGAAAAAAATACCGCCGTTAGGCGGTATTTTTCGTTTATCTTTACTTGGAGTAGTTGCCGTAGTTGTTGTACTTCACCCACCAATTGAAGAATCGGTCATACGTGATGATTTGGTCGCCAAACTCCTTCTCATACGCCTCCTTTTCCTCGTCGGAGACGTTGACGCGCTTGATCTTGTAACTCCAATCATCGCGTACAGCGAGGGCCCAGCCACCTACCATCGTGCTTTCTTCAAATATTTTGACCGTTTCTTTCATTGTTGTTTTATATATTTTTTGTTTGCCTCACGGGACTTACATACTCATATCGAGTTCAAATCCCTTGCCACGTTTGCTGACGTTGTTGTATTCCTTCCACCATTCCATAAACTCATTGTATGTGATGAGTTTGTTGCCGAAATGCTTTTCGTAGGCCTCCTTTTCCTGCGGGGTAACGGACACCTTCTTGGGCTTGTAACTCCAATCGTCCCGCACCGTGAGCGTGTAGCCGCCCAACGCCGGACATTCCTCAAACAGCACTCTTGGTTTTTCCATAATACGATAGATTTTAGTTGGTCGTTTTTTGACTATAATGGCGTTGCCGCCGTCCAAAATATCTTGCAACATACGTGCCGATTGTCGGTGTGCGTGGGTAGTTTTTTTACTTGATCCACACCGTCACCACCGCAGCCGCCGCAAATAGCACCGCCACCCACGACAGAATGACGCCCACTTTGCGGTTTTTGCGCCTTACAAACCACGATGCCACCCATACCAGCACCGCCAATAACGCCAAAATTATTTTAATGTCTGTACTCATTGTCTTGTTTTGTAGTTCGACTGCAAAAATAATCAAAAGGGCGGTGATTGCAAAATAAAATATTATTTTTTTGTAATTATGTAGATACCGCTTATTTTTGTCCTGTTTTTTTATTATCTTTGCCGCATAATTTAAGCAAAACTAACAAGAAATCTCAATGGAAAAAGATCAGGAAATTTTTGACCTTATCGACAAGGAATACGACCGTCAAAAGAACGGAATCGAACTCATTGCGTCGGAGAACTTCGTGAGTGCCAATGTGATGCGCGCTATGGGCAGCATCCTCACCAACAAGTACGCCGAGGGCTTGCCCGGCAAGCGTTTCTACGGCGGATGCGGTATCGTGGACCAGGTGGAGACCATCGCAATCGAGCGTCTCAAAAAACTCTACGACGCCGAATGGGTCAACGTACAGCCCCACTCGGGCGCACAGGCCAATATGGCAGTGCTTTCTACTGTATTGCAGCCCGGCGACACTTTCATGGGTCTAGACCTCGACCACGGCGGACACCTCTCGCACGGCTCACCCGTCAACTCTTCGGGCAAACTCTACAACCACGTTTCCTACAACGTCAACGAAAAGACAGGTCTCGTTGACTACGACCAGATGGAGCGCGTGGCGTTGGAGTGCAAGCCCAAACTCATCATCGGCGGCGCGTCGGCTTATTCCCGCGATTGGGACTACGAGCGTATGCGTGCCATCGCCGACAAGGTGGGCGCACTTGTGATGATAGATATGGCTCACCCCGCCGGTCTTATCGCCGCAGGCCTCCTCAAAAACCCGCTCAAATACGTCCACATCGTAACATCCACCACCCACAAGACCCTCCGTGGACCTCGCGGCGGCATCATCCTCTTGGGCAAGGACTTCGAGAATCCGTGGGGTTTGAAAACTCCCAAGGGCGTTACCAAAACAATGTCGCAACTCCTTGATTCTGCGGTGTTCCCCGGCATCCAGGGCGGTCCTTTGGAGCACGTAATTGCTGCCAAGGCTGTGTCATTTGGCGAGGCGTTGACTCCCGAATTCAAGGAATACCAGAAACAGGTACAGAAGAACGCCCGCGTAATGGCTGGCGAACTTATGAACCGTGGCTACAAGATTCTCTCCGGCGGCACCGACAACCACTCGATGCTCGTTGACCTCCGTCAGAATTTCCCCGACATCACCGGCAAGGAAGTTCAGATTGCGTTGGAGAAGGCTGGCATCACCGCCAACAAGAATATGGTTCCCTTCGACTCCCGCTCGGCGTTCCAGACATCGGGCATCCGTCTTGGCACACCCGCCATCACCACCCGTGGACTCAAAGAGCAGGAAATCCTCCGCGTAGTTGACTTCATCGACACCGTCATCAAGAATATCAACAACGAAGACGTCATCGCCAAAGTACACGGCGAGGTAGTAGATATGATGAAAAACTATCCTTTGGACAAGTAAGATTGGAGTGCGGACGGCTCGTCCGCCAAACAATTTGAGTGTGGACATCTTGTCCGCCAAACATATTTTGGAGTGCCGACATCTCGTCCGCACTCCATTTTTTTTATTACGCATAATGCGTAAAATTTAAATATTCCTTAATATTCTGTTTGCCAAAAGTTTCGTAAATTGCGGGTTGATATTTTCTACTTATGGATTCTAAGAAGAAACGGAAATATAAACTTT
>CAMJWL010000186.1 GCA_946409405.1 uncultured Bacteroidales bacterium | reverse complement strand
CCCAATGGGCATCTATCGCTGCATTGTCCCTGATAGGCTTTGAAGTGTTCGAAGTTCCAAACGATCAGTAACAAAGCGTAAATAAACGCCTTATATTATACTCCGCCCGCCCTACATGCGACGGACTTCGCATTGCAAAGTTAAGAAATATTTTATATAAGATGGAAATAAAAGGTGAAAAATTTTGTCAAATAAAGATAAGTTTCTACAACAGACTGAACCTCAGCCGTATGAGGAGTCGGTTCATCAACAGAAGATTTGCAACTCAACATTACGGCGGAGGGGAGCAACATCATTTTAAAAAACGATCTCAAAACTACTACAAATTTTCCTTGAAAAATTTTTCAATTTTTTCATACGGAATTACACCTGCCTTGTCGTCGTAGAGGTCAACGTGCGATGCGCCGGGGATTATCATAAGTTCCTTGTTGCCTTCTTTAACTGATTGCCCGTCAACGTGTTTACCAGTCATTTTTTCAAAGGCATATTCGCTGAAATAACGGCTGTGAGCCTTTTCGCCGTGAATCAATAGCACTGGGGTTTCGATTTCTGATGCCCACGCCAAAAGTGGTTGATTTAGAAACGATTGACAACCAATTACATTCCATCCGTCGTTGGAATTTCCGCTGCGTTTGTGGTAGCCGCGTGGAGTTTTGTAATAGGCATAATAATCTTTCACAAACCACGGAGCATCGTCGGGCAGAGGGTCGACCCATTCCTGAGTAAGATTGAGTTCAGTCATTTCATTAGTGTTTTGTATTAATTTTACACTGCAAAGATAGCGGCTTTGGTTGTAACAAACGTTACCAAAATTTCGGGGAAAAGTACCAAGATTGAGGGGATGAAATGTAAATTATTTCTCCCCCGAATATATCGCCGCAATGCCCAGACTGAGCCATTTGAGAGTGGTGTTGGTGTATCCGCAGCCTTTCATTATGTCGATGAAACGATTGCCGTATGGGAACTGTTCAACGCTGTTGGGCAGGTAGGTGTAGGCGGATTTGTCTTTGGAGACTATGCGCCCGAAGAATGGCAGCACTTTATGAAAATAGAGGTCGAAACCAGCCTTGACTACGGGGTTGTATGGTTCGCTCAGTTCGAGGACTACGAGGCAACCGCCGGGTTTGAGTACGCGGCGGATTTCGCTCAATCCTTTGGGAATGTCCACAAAATTCCTCACGCCAAAACCAACCGTCGCAGCGTCAAAAGTGTTGTCGTCAAAAGGCATCTCCAACGAATCCGCCTTTTGGAATGTGATGCGCGACTGCAAGCCCGCTTTCTCCGCTTTTTGGACGGCGATGTCCAACATTCCCTGCGAAATGTCGATGGCTGTTATCTGCGCCTTGGTGCGCTGCGCCTCCAATATTGAAAAATCGCCCGTTCCTGCGGCGATGTCGAGGATGGTGGACGGATGGTGCGCGTTGGCAAGGCGGATGGCTTTGCGACGCCATATACGGTCGATGCCAACGGTGAGCGAATGGTTGAGCATGTCGTATTTGGGCGCGATGTTGTCAAACATATCCTCCACCTGTTCGCGCTTGGTCTTGGTGCTGTCAGAATAAGGGGTTATTTCCATTAATTTTCAATTATTTTCTTTCCAATAGTTTCGTAGATGTTTTTGTCGTAGATGATTTTGCGGACATCTATTTGTTTGAAGGGTATAGCGTCCATGTTGAGGTCTTCGTTTACGCCTTCGCCTTCGCGTATTAGCATCAGGGGAAATTTGAGTGGATTGCCGTGGTCTTCAAACAATACGCGCTTTTGCTCTATGAACATGTCAACGCCAATATCTTCCATCGCCTCCCCGTGCCGCACAAAATTGTATTCGGTCATCACAAGGCGTTTGTCGTCGTAAAAATAACGAATTTTCTCGGCTTCAAAGAGTGTGGCGTTCTTGCCCTCATAATATTCTGCCACGGTGTAGCGTCCGTCGGTGCGGGTGCGGTAAAAATTGAAGTCCTCAAAATTTGCAACCCATACAGAATCGCCGGTGAGGTCGTTAAGTTCGTCCATGTAATAGTTGGTAGGCTCCTTGACGAGTTCGGTGCGTTGGTATGGATGGTCTTCCACGGCTTGGGTGAAGGTGGCAATCACCGAGTCGGTGGCACGGCGCACGTTGACCACGTTCTGCGCGTTTGTTGCTGCCGTGGTCGCCGTAAGGAGGAGTATTATTATAGTTGCTAATTGTTTCATATCGCAAAAAAACTGTTTGTAATATTGTTGCCGTTATCTGTGCCGTCTGAACTTTTGCGTGGGGAAATAACGGACAATTAATTATGATTGTGGAGCCGGGGCTTCGGGTGCGTCGTTGATGCTGTCGTCGTCGAAACTCGATGTCATCGCGCCGCCAAACTGCGATTCCTGTTGGTCCATCTCGTCCTCGCGCTTGTGGAGGAGGTATTCGATAGAATTGATTTCTTCCACGGTCTGGGCGTGTTTCTCCTCGCTTGTTGGTGCCGCCTGTTGCTCCTGTGAGGATACTTCTTCGTGCGTGATGCCAAACCGCCTGTTCCTTATCACCATCCTAAGCAACGATACTATGTATTCCAGGTTTACAGACACCACTTTGGTTACGTTGAGCGACGGGATGTCGTTGATTATGGTGAGGTATTCGCCCGAAAAATTGGTAACGCAGAACACCTTGCCGCCGCCGATTGGTTTTTCGGGGTCGTCGATGAATTTGAACTCTATTTCGCGCATGTCGTTGCGGATGGAGGTGATGTCTTGGAAGTAAAATTCGTTGGTGGAGATGCTTGTGATGCTGAGATCCATCCAATTAAAATTGCATTTGAAAAGGCTGATGTAATGCTTGGTAAGCACCAAAATCTGCACCCTCCATACCGAATATGTGTAAGTGCCGTCTGAGAGTTTGCAGCGTTTTACCTGAGAGCCGTCGATGCCTGGCGCAGACCAGTATATCGGCGTGGGGATTATGATAAAGTTTTCGGGGCGCACGTCGCTCATGTTGAGGCTCAATGTCTGTATCGCCTTGGGTTTCACAACCTCCTTGATGTCCTTGACAATCCATGCCGACATCTCTTCTTCGGTGGCACGGTTGCGGTGGATTTTTTTTTGTTGGAAGTAGGGTGAGTACCAGAGCCAAAACTGCCAGAAGGCAAATCCAAAGCATGCCCCGCTGAATACCACGGTAGGCATCGCCCGTTTGAGATAAAACGCCAACACCAATCCCACAAACAGGCCGAGTGCCATCAGTAGCGCGTGTGGGTCGGAGAAGGTAGGTTTTTTGAGTCCTGTTACCTTAAAGAAATATTGTATTCGCGTCCGGCGTCTTTCCTCTTCGTTATTTGTCTGCGCCGGTTGTGTCTTTTTGTTTTCCATTGTTAGCGTTGGTTATTAATCGAGCAATGACGGTATGTGAATCATCTTGCCATCGGGCGCAAGCACTGTAAAATCGATTTTGCATCCGATGTACAGGGTTTCGTGCGAACCGTTGAGTTGGTAGCCTTGCAAATCTACTGAGCGTAGAGCCGTCGCGTCGCCAAGGTCGCCGATGTTGAGTACGCGGTATTCGTTGAGATGCTCGGCAAAATCTTCGGGGTTGCAGGTCGGTTTTACGCGGCGGATTCCGATGTCTATTTGGTAGTTGCCAAGAGTGTCTGTTACTGCGACGTGTTTTAGCACGAGGTCGTAGCCGTCAAATTCCTTGTTGAGCGGCAGGCGGTCGTATGCTTGCACGTCGTAATTGAGGTAACTGTCCGTTGCCATCGACCTCAGCGCCTCCATAATTGCCTTGGTCATCGCCTGTCGTGGGGCTTGTGCGTCGTTGTGTACTGATGCCGCGCCCGCCTCTATGAGTATGGACGATGTGCCGAGTCGCATCAAGGTGTCGCCAAAGGCGGTGGGCGTATATACGTCGTCGTACCTTGCTATGCGTCCACGGGTGGCGATGGGCAGGATGTCGGCTACGTTGGCTATTACCTGCATGGCGCGTTTGCGGGCGGGCGTGATGGCGTGGCCTGCGCTACATTCGGGCGCGAGCATCGCAAGCAATGCCGGTGTGGGCGGCGTGAGCGAGGTGTAGCGCGTCTCTTGGTCGTGGAGGTTGAGCGCAAATTGGGGCTGTGTGCGTTGCCATGTGTCCATTAGCAACTTTGCTTCGGGCGAGATGAGGCTCTGCGCGTCGCGGTTGACGTCGATGCCCTGGGCGTTGCGGCGGTCGTGGCGGGCGGAGCCGTCGGGGTTGAGCATAGGTATTGCCGTAAGGGTAATCTGCGATTGCAACTCTTTGTCGCCCTGCAACATCCGCATGGCGTCCAATAGCGCGAGGGTGGATGTAGGCTCGTTGCCGTGCATCTGCGACCATGCAAGCACCTTTACGGGACCGCCACCGCAGGTATAGACGCTGATGCGCCTCCCTTCGTAGGAATGTGCCGTATGCTCCAGGCGTATGCAGCCGCCCAACAATAGTTGGTCTGTTATAGTGAAAACGCTTTCCATTTGCCTCGCAATTACAAACGCACAAAAATATATATAATTTTGATAACGAGAAAACGAAATGCGTAAAATTTATCTACATTCAAAGAATATGCCAACAATTTTCAAAAAAAATGAATAAAATATTTGTTAGTATGATAATTAAATCTATATTTGCAACTGAAAAGACAAGCAAAGCAATAGGATAGAAAAATGGAAAATGAAATAACAACAGTTGAAATATGAAAAACGGATTATACACCAAGGAGCAGGTTGTAGAGTTTATCAAACAGGGGCGCATCATGCACCTTTGTGGCAACGAGGAGACTCTCAAAGACCTTCCGAAGGGCAATTGGATTGCCGGTATGTCGCCGTATGTGATGGACACCGTGGGCAAAATCAACGACACCAAGATTTATGTCGATGATTTTTCGTTCATTGCTGAGGAGTGCGAGTTTGCTACTTTCGACGAGACCGACATCTCTGAAATCGCCAAACGTAACAAGTTTTCCAACGGTTTTGTATTCGTAATATTGCCGATAGATTCGGAGGTATATTATACCTTTGCCAACCATTCGCTCGAATACGAAAACCTCTACGACAATCCAGTTGTGGGCTACATTTCGAGTGTGTTGCTCAAAAACTATGGCAAGATTCAGCCCAAGGTTGCGATAGGTACCGAGGGCGTATTGCACGACAACAAGGCTGCTGTGATGTACGTAAAGGTGAGCGAACGTCTCAGGATGCGCGCCGAGATTATGAACATGGACAGCATCGACGACACCACGCCCGCGCTCAAATTCCCAAAGACCGGCTTCAAACAGAGCGACTGCCTTATCGACGGCAAGCCGGGCAACATTGCAAATTACCTGGAGGCAGTGAAGGCGAGGATTGGCCATTATCCGCAGCTCATCACCTCGCAGAACGGCGCACTCGTCAACCGCGACATCAAGAGTGTCAATGTGGAGACTGGCGAGGCGGTGTTCTTCTCGCCGGCATACGATGGCGACACGTATTACATCGTAAAGCAAAATAACGACTATCTCGCCACATTCAACCGTCGCCTCGGCCGCAAGACCGATGTGATTGCCTGTGTATCGTGTACGTCGTATTTCTGGCTCGGCGACTTCGAGTACAAGCACATCGATTTTAACGGCGTCTATACCTTCGGCGAGATTGCGTACCAACTTCTCAACAAGACCATCGTAACACTCGAGGTGGATCTTGCGTAATCAAGCGGGCAAACCGCCCACATTCCAAAGTATTCTCTTTATTTCATACCCCCTCTTTTTTATGGCTAAGGGCTTCCGGCAACGGAGGCTCTTGGTTTTTTTATGCGGTGGGGGATTTATCCACTTGGCGAAAGAAGTGGTTCGAAAATAATGGTCATTTACAAAACAAAATTATCGCCGTGCAATGTCTCCCATTACACGGCGATAATCATTCTACATTAATCTTTCTTTTTTAATCTCTCCTCTTTCCTCTTTAAATCTTTCCTCTCTAAATTCTTTCCTCGTTCCTGACTTACGCCCTGTCGATTTCGAGCGTTACGATGGTCTTGTTGAGGAGTTGGTATGCAATCTCGCCGAATGCGTAGCATCCGTTTTTGATGATGCTCTTGCCCTCGAATGAGCCGCCGAAGAAGTAGGAGATGCAGGAGAAGCAAGCCACAATCTCGGATTTTTTGGCTTTGAGAGCGTCGTTGAACATTGCGAGGTAGTCGTTGCCGGGTTTAACGAGGTAGTACTCGTCGCCCGCGTATGCCGGCGAGAAGAACGACGTGGTGCCTTTGGCGAGGTCCACAACCTTGGGGTCGCGGTTGATGAGTGCGCCGTTTTGCGAGGTAATCATCTGGGTGTAACCCTTGCCGCCCATGCGTGGCTTCACGTAGTTTTCCATGTATTCGGCGATGTTGCCTGGCTTGCCGTCGATGGTGCAGTCGCTCTGGAAGAACGAAGTCTTGGGGAATACTACCTTGGGTGTGCTGTAATCGATGGTGTCGAGGTTGATGATTTCGGCACGTGCGGTGATGTTGTCGGGGAGTTCCACGTAGAGAGCCACCGCCTTGTTGTGGAAGAGTTGACCGTAATTGCCCGCGCCCACAAAGGTCTTCAACTGTCCGAAGTCGCCGTAGTCGTTGAAGTTGCAGCAAGCCACAAAACCTACGAGG
>CAMJWL010000185.1 GCA_946409405.1 uncultured Bacteroidales bacterium | reverse complement strand
GTTGTCAACTGTAAAACTTGTAGCGCAGGATTTAAATTGATCCAAAAACATTCCACGGTAATCGACGTGAAGATAATTTTTAGCACGGGTAAAACCTACATACAAACGTCTTTTTTCGGCATCTTCGTTGATATTCAGGTCGTTGAGGTACATATAAACATTGTCGAACTCGCGTCCCTTGGCTTTGTGAACCGTGGAAACTGTTACCGTGGAATCGTCGGCGCGGTAAAAATCCTCCATTGACGACTCCCTCAAAAATATCTGAAAATCAGTAAGATATTTGTCGCGATTGTTTCCTTCAAAAGTGCGTATAATTTCTGATACAAGGTTCAGACAAGCACTGTTGGAGTAACGCTCGGACAGCGATTTTTTGGCGAACTCCCAAATTTCGGGGCTTACTTTGGGCGTTTGGAGATGGGTTTTAATTGTCTTTACAAAAAATTTCAATTCGGCGATGCTGCCCAAATCAAATCCGTCGTTGCTTTGGATGAGTTTGCTCTTGATGCCGTTTTTGAGTAGGAGACCAAGGATTGACAACGCCTCGCTGTTGGTGGTTGTCAATACGCAGCACGAACCTTCTTTGCGGTTGTTTTTCAGAGAGTTGACCAACGAAATTTCAAATCCACCGCTGCAACAATGCTTCACAAAAACTACTTCGCCATTGTCTTTGCGGACGGGTTTTATGGCGGCGGTTTTCATTCGGTGGCTAATTGTGGCTGCAAAATTATTTGCAAAGTTAACAATCTGATTTACAGAGCGATAATTATCCACCAAATCATATTGTTTTGCGCCGTATTTGGTTATCAGTTTGCAAAAATTTTCCGACGACGAACCGCGAAATTCGTAGATGTTTTGGTCGTCGTCGCCCACGGCAATAACTTGCAGATTGTCATTATGTTCCATCAACGCCTCCACAAGTGCAAACTCGTCGGCATCCATATCCTGCGCCTCGTCAATAACAAGGACTTTTTTGGTGATTTTGTTTGGCTCAACTTCGTAATTGAGAATCATTTGCGTGGCTTTTGGCACAACGTCCGACACTTCTTCAATTTTGCCAATTTGCCCGATTAAATCAAAACAATACGAATGGAAAGTCTTGATTTCCACAAAGTTGGCGGCGTTGCCAATCAAAGCGACAAGTCGCCTTTTGAATTCCGTAGCCGACGCCCGCGAAAAAGTAAGCATCAAAAGTTGCTCGTGTTTTACGTCCTCCATCAAAAGCAACGACGCAAGTTTGTGGACGAGGACTCGCGTCTTGCCGCTGCCCGGTCCCGCAGTTGCCACTATGTGCGGCGATGTGTCGTCATCAATTATACGTTTTTGCACAACGGACAGAGTATCAAATAGTTCGCGGTATTTCTTTGGCGTAATATTTCGCTCGATTTCCCTCTGACGGTCGGCTGTAAAATATTTTGAAAGGAATTTTTTATAGTCGATTTGAAAATAATCCTTTACAAACATCAATGCGGCGTCGTAACTCTTGACCATCATATTTGCAAACTCGCCCACAATGTGAATTTGCTCGATTTTATGACGGTAATATTCTGCCATCTGCTTGTAATCATCTTTTGTGTATTGCTTTTTGTTGTCAAGATTCAAACGTTTGATATTCAGCCCCATATACAATACAAGGAAGCCGCCTTCGAGTTTCATTGAATTGATTTTTGCCAAAAACAACAACGCTTCCTCAATGTCGTGGACGTCGGCATCAAACTCCTTCAAAAACGACGTGTTGTATCTTTCGTAAAGTTCCACGATTGAAAACAAAATCAGGTTTTCTTCGTTTTTTTGCGAATTGGTGTAACGCTCTATCAGATAGCGGATTATAAAATCGGCAAGCGAAAATATTTTCTTCTGTTTTTCCCTCAAAAGTGCAAGCGTTATCTGCGGTTGCACTGTTATAGAGTCGGTTGTATCTTGGACAAGTTTGATGTACGATTTTATCTTCCAAAACAACAGAATTGTCTTTAAATTTTTGACAGTTGATTTCAATCCGATTCTGTTTGCATCCTCGTTCAACTGTTTGAGATTCAGCGTTATGCCATCACTATTAAGAACATCCAAAATAAAAAATGACAAGTCGCGAAAAAGTATCAGCGTTTTTGGAGAATCCTTTGGCGAATCGATGTAGGCGGATATGTCGCGGTCGTCTTTGAGGATTTTTTCTTGTCGCATAGTCTGCACCGCCGAGATTACATTTTCCTTTGTAATTCCCAATATATCAGCAAGATAGTCAACACGACTTTCTGCATCGTCGTTGCCGGCTTGGGCGATGTATTTGCTTGAAATCAAGGATTTTATAATGCGTTTGGCATTGGTGCGTTCAGCGTCCGTGAGGAATAGTTTTGACGACGAAATCAGTCTGTCGGCTTCCTCATAATTTTTTACAAGTATGCTTGTAGCGTAAATCCTCGGCGAATTTTTGCCGCGCTGAATGTAACCCGCGTTTTCAAGTGCCTGCAATGCGGTTTTAACGCGAGTTTCAACGTCGCTTACCTCGTAGTCCCAACCGGCTGCGCGAGCGATTTCCAATGCCGACGAACAAAACGATTTGCGTGTGCGCGTCATATTTTTAACTGTCCGCCAAACTTGGTTGATTTCGGCGCACGAAACCTTGGTTTGGTTGTTCAAGATAAAATGCTTGTCGAGGTCGTTGTCGTTATAAAGTACATAACATTCCGCGTCTAATTTTGGGTCGCGTCCCGCACGTCCCGCCTCTTGGACATAATTTTCAAGCGAATCGGAAATGTCGTAATGTATTACTAATCTGACATTTGACTTATCAACTCCCATACCGAAAGCCGATGTCGCCACCATCACCTGAATCTTGTCGTGGATGAAAGCGTCTTGATTTTGCTGTTTTGTTTTCGACTCCATTTTGCCGTTGAAAGCCAATGCGGGAATGCCGTCGCGGTTGAGTTTTTCGGCAAGTATTATTGTGCGTTTAGTCCTTGATACATAGACAATTGTCGGACAGTTTTTGGTTTCAATCAAATCCCTTAACGCGGTATATTTGTCTTCCTCGGTTTCCTTGAAAAGCACTTGGTAGCGGAGATTGGTGCGCGAGGCGGAAGTTGCAAAAATTTGGAGTTCGCAGCCGAGTTTTTCGTGAAAATAATCCCTGATGTCAGAAATCACCTTTTGCTTGGCTGTCGCCGTAAAACACGAAACGGGAATCTGTCGCACGCCTTTTTTCTTGGCTAACTCCCTGATATAGTCACCGATATAGAGATAATCAACTCGAAAATCCTGCCCCCACGCGCTAAAACAATGCGCCTCGTCGATTACAAAACGCGCAATCTGCCGCGACATCAGGAGTTTTTCGATGGTGCGGCTGCGGAGCGATTCGGGCGAGATGTAGAGCAACGACGCAACGCCCGAATCGACCCTTTCGATGGCCTCCTGCCGCTCCAACGGGCTTAGCAAACCGTTGATTGTTACGGTGTCGGCGATGCCGCGTTTTTCGAGGTTGTCCACTTGGTCTTTCATTAGCGATTGCAACGGCGAAATCACCACCGTCAACGCCCTTTCCGTAATGCCGGCAATGAGCGCGGGGAGTTGGAAAGTGAGACTTTTGCCGCCGCCGGTCGGGAAAATTGCGAGCAAAGATTGGTTGTCGATGGCGGCTCTTACGGCGTTTTCCTGCAAAGGTTCGCCCTCGTATTTCCTGAAATCGTCGAACCCGAAAATGCGTTTGAGGTTTTTATGAGGGTCGAGGAGATTCTGACAATAGGCGCAATGTCCGCAAGGCGTGTTCCTGACAATCTGCATAACTGTCTCTACCAAAGGGAATTGACGGTGAACCCAATGCGGAATAATCGACGTTTTGTCGCTTGTGGTAATGATGGCGAGGGCGTATGCAAGCGGCACGGGATTGTTGTTGACGATGTATTCGAGCGGCGCATTTTCGCAGATTTTGCCATCGAAAAAGTCTTTTATAATTGACAAAGTGTCGCCCGCCGCCTGTTCGTCAAGGTATTGAAACATACCGCAAAATTCGTCCGTTTTGTGCAGAAGGTTCACGAGAATCTGACGGTATCGCGCATCAAGATTTTTGAAAGCGTTGATTTCGTCGTAAAAAAGTTCCTTTGCTTTGATAGCGTCGTTGAGCGGGTTGGAGAGTTCGTCGGTAAGAATTTTGTCGTCTTTGAGCAACCTGTGATAAGGTTTTTCGGGGAACAACAACGGCGAAAAATACAGCGTGTCAATAAAAACCGTCCCCTCCCCTCGCCTAAAAAAATTGGAATCGTGATGGCAAACGTTATGCCCACAAATGAACTGATAATCTTTTATAAAATCCTCAAAATCAGCCCTTTGCGTAGTATGCAGAGTTTCCCCATTTGCCGTCACCGCCCCATAATCCAAAACCTTGTTGTTTTGGGGATTGACTTCGAGGTCGATGAAGATTACGGGAGACATAGCGGGGGGATTAAGCAAGTTAAACAATAATATTCAATTTTTTAAGTCGAGAACGGATTGCGCCCCTGCCTCGGTCGAAAAACTCGGCGAGTTGTTTTATTGACTCTCCTGCGTTGTACATTTCGATAAGTTTTGAGTCGTCTTCGGCAGTCCAAGGTTGATACGCATTGGAATACAATTGTTTTTGCTTTTCCATATACGACAATTCTTGGTGAGGCATAATCTCTTGGCTTTCAATAGGTTCTTCAATCGGCTCTGTATTTAAATAATCAGCAATTGCTTTAACGAACCTTGCACCAAACTGTTCTTTTTTTCGGTTGCCGACACCGTAAATATTTCCGAAATTTTCCACAGAAAGAGGTTTGTGTATGGCAAGTTCTTTAAGCGATTTGTCTGGGAGAACAACGTATGCAGGCCAATTGTTTTCCTCTGCAATAGTTTTACGCAGTGTGCGCAGAATTTCAAACAAACGATTGTCTTCGTTGATAGGTGCGGATTGTTTTTCAATTGTTTTTTTATCTTGCTTTCCCTCTTTTTGTTTATATGTCTTAGGTTTGGAAATTGCCAATTGCGCCTTGCTTCTTCCATACAAAACATCACTGCCTGAATCTGTTATTTTCAGATGGTTATAGTCATTATACGCAATTTCGATATAGCCGAGTTGGAGCATTTGCAACAGATAATCGTACCAAATGCTTGCTGAAATATCGCTGCCAACTCCAAAAGTTTTCAGTTGGTCGTATCCCAGTTTAATAATTTCAGCGTTTTGGCTGCCGCGCAATATATCGATGGTATGAGTGAATCCGATTTTTTCATCGGTTCTTTTAATTGCCGACAATGCTTTTTGAACTACAACAGTGCCATCAAAATGTTGTGGCGGATTTTTGCAAATATCACAGTTGCAACAATTTCCATTGCTATGCTCCCCGAAATAATTAAGCAAAATCTGACGTCGGCAGACCTGCGCCTCGGCATATTCCTGCATACGTTTTAGTTTTTCGAGGTTAATTTCCTTTGTATCGCTTTCTTCGGCAAATCTACGCAACGTGATGATGTCTTGGATGTTATAAAAAAGTATAGTTTCGGCTTCAAGACCGTCACGCCCACCGCGACCGATTTCCTGATAAAAATTTTCGATACTTTTGGGCATATTGTAATGTATCACGTAGCGGACATTGCTTTTGTCGATTCCCATTCCAAATGCCACCGTTGCGCATACAATGTTTATTCTGTCATTGATAAAATCGTCTTGAACTTTGTTGCGGTCAGGCGTGGACATCCCCGCGTGATATACCTTGGCTGTTACTCCTTGTTTGTGAAGTAAATCAACAACTTTTTCTGTATTTTTGCGCGACAAACAATAAATAATTCCCGATTCGTTTTGATGCTGCTTGACGATTGAAATGATTGCGTTGATTTTCTCATTTTCGGAATATCCTTGCCTGACTTCAAGGCTGAGGTTAGGGCGGTCAAAAGAACTTATAAATGTTTTATATGATTGTAAATCAAGTTGTTTGATAATGTCTTCACGTGTAATTTTGTCGGCAGTTGCTGTCAAAGCCATAATTACAGACTTTGGAAACATTGAGCGCAAACAATTTAGTTGTGTATATTCGGGGCGGAAATCGTGCCCCCATTGCGATATACAATGAGCCTCGTCGATAGCAAAAAGCGAAACGTTGAGTTTCGACTGCATCCACGGAATTTCTTTTTGCAGACGTTCGGGCGAAATATACAGAATTTTTGTAATACCTGATTCACAATTAATTCTTATGTGATAATTGACATCTTCGCTGTTGTTGCTATTGAGAGCCTCCGCCTCCACGCCATTTGATTTGAGCGCGTCCACTTGGTCTTTCATCAGTGAAATCAGCGGCGAAACGACGATTGTAATCCCCTCAAAAATAATTGCAGGAATTTGATAACACATCGATTTCCCTCCGCCCGTAGGCATCAAAACAAAGGTGTCGTTGTGCGCAAGTATCTGATTGATAATTTCTTCTTGTAATGGACGGAAACTATCATATCCAAAAACTGTTTTTAATATTTCGTGCGGCGTTGGCATTTATAGTTTTTGTATTTCCTCGATTGTAAGTCCCGTGTAACGAGCGATTTTTTCGGCAGGTTCGCCATCGGCTTTCATCAGACGCGCAGTCGCAATCTTGCCTTCGGCAATACCTTCGGCTCTGCCTT
>CAMJWL010000184.1 GCA_946409405.1 uncultured Bacteroidales bacterium | reverse complement strand
CATTTGCATAGCGAATGATTGGCGGTCGAGCCGACCGCATACTATAACAAAAAAAGCCGGTTGGGTTGATGCCCACCGGCTTTTTTTGTGTCTTGATTGTTGGCTACTGCCCCTTTTCCATGGCGAGGAGGATGTTTTTGAATGAGGTTGTCAAATTGGATGCGATGTCGTGGAATACAAACAATTTCATTGGCATCACCTCAAATTTGTCGGTGGGTCGCCAGATGGATATGTATCTGAAGATTGCTTTTTCAAAATGCTCGTAGTCGCCAATTTTGAGGTATGTGCGCGCGGCCATTATGTGGTTGTCGTCGAGGGTGATGTTGTGGGCGTATTTTTCGTAGAGGTCGAGGATGGGGATGGTAGGCACCTTGTTCCACATCATCGAGAGGATTTTGCTGATGCCCTCCGCCACTTGGGGCGACGAGGTGTCGTCGCTGTCGGTGTAGAATATAAACTTGCTCGGCGCGTTGCTCTCGTTGTAGATTTCTATGTCCACGGGGGAGTCCTTGGTGGGTTGGTCGTCAAGGCGGTGCATGGCGTTTTTGTAGATGGTGTTAAAAGGCTTGATGAAGCCCGGCGTGTAGCGTCCGCGTTGCTGCGCGATGTAATAATCGAGAAACTCCTTGGCGCGGCTGATGCTGCCTAACGCCTTGGCTGTCATTACGTAAGCCCGCAGATGGTGGGTTACGGCAAGCGGGTCGCTCCAATCGTAATCGTCGGCGAGCGCGTGTTCGTCGTAATACATGGCGTTTTTGTAATCTTCGCGCCAATATGCCACCTCAGCCTTCGTGAGGTTTTTAATGGTGTTGTTTACAGAGGACGATTCGAGGAGCGCGAGGCCCTCGTCGGTGTGTCCGAGCCTAATCTTGCACACAGCCTCGATGCTGTCTGAGGTCTGTGTATAAGTGTTCGTTTCCATGATTTTAAACGTTAGGTTCCGTGTTTTTGAAAATTTTTGCAATTTACGCATTTTTTGTAATAGTACGAAATAAAAAAAGTGTTATCTTTGCAAAATAATTAAAAAAATTAAATCTCTCAATAAAAATAATGGAAAGGACAAAGGTAAAAGACCTTCTCAGGCGCGAGGATTATGGCGCCGACGTTACGGTGAAAGGTTGGGTGCGCACCAAGCGCGGCAGCAAGGCTGTCAACTTCGTGGCGTTGAACGATGGCTCCACTATCAAGAACATACAGATTGTGGTGGACGTTGACAAGTTTGACGAGGCCACACTCAAAGACATCACCACGGGCGCGTGTCTTAGCGTTGACGGTGTGATTGTAAAGAGCCAGGGCGCAGAGCAAAGCGTTGAAATTCAGGCAAAAGCAATTGAAATTCTCGGTCGTTGCGGCGAAGACTACCCGCTCCAAAAGAAGGGACATTCGATGGAGTTTTTGCGCGAACACGCCAACATCCGTATGCGCACCAACACTTTTGGCGCGGTGTTCCGCATCCGTCATAACATGGCTATTGCCATCCACACTTTCTTCCACGAGCATGGTTTCGTATATTGGAACTCGCCGCTCATCACGGCAAGCGACTGCGAGGGCGCGGGGCAGATGTTCCAGGTTACAACCCTCGACTTGAAGAACCCGCCCAAGACCAAGGAGGGCGACATCGACTATTCGCAGGATTTCTTTGGCGCACAGACTTCGTTGACCGTTTCGGGACAGTTGGAGGGCGAACTTGCCGCCACCGCGTTGGGCGCAATCTATACTTTCGGACCCACGTTCCGCGCCGAAAACTCCAACACGCCGCGCCACTTGGCTGAGTTCTGGATGATCGAGCCGGAGATGGCGTTCTACGACTTGAAGGATTTGATGGACTTGGAGGAAGAGTTTATCTAATATTGTGTGAAGTGGGCACTCGACCATTGCAAGGACGACTTGGAGTTCCTCAACAAGATGATAGACAAGACTTTGATAGAGAGGTTGGAAGGCGTTTTGAAGGAGGACTTCGTGCGTCTGCCTTACACCGAGGGCATCAAGATATTGGAGGAAGCCATTGCAAAGGGCAAAAAATTTGAGTTCCCGGTATCGTGGGGCTGCGACCTTGCCTCTGAGCATGAGCGTTTCCTGGTGGAGGAACACTTCAAGAAGCCTGTCATCATGATAGACTACCCGAAGGAAATCAAGTCGTTCTACATGAAGCAAAACGAGGACGGCAAGACCGTACAGGGTACCGACGTGCTGTTCCCGGCTATCGGCGAAATCATCGGCGGCTCGGTGCGCGAGGCGTCGCTCGAAACCCTCACCGACCGCATGAAGGAACTCGGCATGAAGATGGACGGCTACGAGTGGTATCTCGAAACCCGCAAATGGGGTACTTGCCCCCACGCCGGTTTTGGTCTCGGATTCGAGCGTCTGATACTCTTTGTAACGGGCATGCAGAACATCCGCGACGTGATTCCGTTCCCGAGGACACCTAAGAATGCAGCCTTCTAACATACAGAAAGACAATGATTTCGGCAGAAAATCTTACCGTCGAGTTTGGCGGTACGCCGCTGTTTAGCAATATAAGTTTTCAGATCAACGAGAAAGACCGCATCGCCCTGATGGGCAAGAATGGCGCGGGCAAATCTACGTTGCTCAAAATCCTTGCCGGTGAGCGTCAGCCCACCCGTGGTGTTGTAACTGTGCCAAAGGGTACTGTGGTGGCGTATCTGCCGCAGCACCTGATGACGCAGGACGGCAGGACGGTGTTTGAGGAGACGGCGCAGGTGTTTGCGCACATCAAGGAGGCGGAGGCGGAGATAGACCGCATCAACGACCTCCTCGCCACCCGCACCGACTACGAGAGCGACGAATACATGCAACTCATTGAGCAAGTGAGCGCGTTGAGCGAGAAGTTTTATGCCATCGACAATGTGCATTTTGACGAGGACATAGAACGCACGTTGATGGGTCTGGGATTTGAAAGGAGCGATTTTGACCGTCCCACGTCCGATTTTTCGGGCGGATGGCGTATGCGCATAGAGTTGGCGAAGTTGCTATTGAAGAATCCCGACGTACTCCTTCTCGACGAGCCTACCAACCACTTGGACATCGAGTCGATACAGTGGCTCGAAGAGTTTATCCGCAATAGTAGCAAGGCGGTGGTTGTAATCAGCCACGACAGGAAGTTTGTGGATTCTATTACAACGCGCACCATTGAGGTTACGATGGGACGCATATATGATTATAAGGCGTCCTATTCGCAGTATCTTGAATTGCGCAAGGAGCGTCGCGCCCAGCAACAAAAGCAATACGACGAGCAACAGAAGATGATTCAGGAGACCAAGGAGTTCATCGAGCGGTTCAAAGGTACTTACAGCAAGACGTTGCAGGTGCAGAGCCGCGTTAAAATGCTCGAAAAACTGCAACTTGTGGAGATTGACGAGGAAGACACAAGCGCGTTGAAACTGAGGTTTCCGCCGTCGCCAAGGTCGGGGCAATATCCCGTGATAGCCGACGGCGTGGGCAAGAGTTTTGGCGACAAGGTGGTGTTCCGTAATGCGTCGTTCACCATAGGTCGCGGCGACAAAGTGGCTTTTGTGGGTCGCAACGGCGAGGGCAAATCTACTCTCGTAAAGTGCATCATGGGCGAACTCGAATACGAAGGCAAGTTGCAGATGGGACATAATGTGCAGATAGGCTATTTTGCACAGAACCAAGCGTCGCTTTTGGACGAGAATCTCACTGTATTTCAGACGATTGACGACATTGCCAAGGGCGACATCCGCACCAAAATCAAGGATATGCTCGGCGCGTTTATGTTTAGCGGCGAGGCGATAGACAAGAAGGTGAAGGTATTGAGCGGCGGCGAGAGGACAAGGCTCGCTATATTGCGGTTGCTCCTCGAACCCGTCAACTTCCTAATCCTCGACGAGCCTACCAACCATCTCGACCTCAAAACCAAGGATGTCCTCAAACAGGCGTTGATTAATTTTGACGGTACTCTGATTGTGGTAAGCCACGACCGCGACTTCTTGGACGGGCTTGTGAGCAAGGTCTATGAGTTTGGACACCAGAAAGTAAAGGAGCATCTGTGCGGCATTTACGAATTTTTGGAGAACAAACGCCTCGAAAACTTGCACGAGTTGGAGCGTAAACAGAAATAAAGATAAAATTGAGATTGCAACTAATTCAAAAAGCCGGCAACAATATGATGAAAATATTGTTGTCGGCCTTTTTTAAAAAACACAAACTGTATAAACAAAATTGAAAACAAAAATTATTCGTTAATCCTTGAAGAACGAAGTGATGTCGCGCAGGTTTTCGGCTTGTGTGGAGAGGTCGTCGGCACTCTGTGAGAGTAACGATGCCGATTCGGCGTTTGCCTGTACCACGGCGTTGAGCCTTTGGATTACTTCGTTGATCTGCGTTGCGCCGGTGTTTTGCTCCACGCTCGCGGTTGCAATCTCGTTGACGAGGATAGAGGTGTTTTTCACCTTTGGGAGCGTGTCCTGCATCACGTCGTTTGCCGCCTGAGAGTTTTTGAGTCCAAGGCGTGTTACTTCTACGATGGCGTCGGCGGCTCGTTTGGAGTTTTCGGCGAGTTTGCGTACTTCGCTTGCCACTACTGCAAATCCTTTGCCATATTCTCCGGCGCGTGCGGCTTCCACAGCGGCATTGAGCGCGAGGATGTTGGTCTGGTACGCCACGTCGTTGATGATGGAAATTTTTTGCGAGATTTCGCGGTTGGTTTTAAGCACGTTGTCGATGTTTGAGACCACTTCGTCAAACTTGCGAGCCGCCTCTTCCGACACCTTGCTTGTAGCCTCGGCGTTTTCGGTGTTTTGGGCGATGTTGCCACTCATCTCCTCCATGGTGGCGGAGAGTTCCTCGATGCTTGCCGCCTGATTGGTGGTGCCGTCGGAGAGTTGGCGCGATGCGTCTTTCACCATGTCGCTCGACATCGCGAGCATGTCTGCACCAGACTTGATGGTTTGACCGATTTCCGAAAGTTTTTTGCACATTGCGCGCATATCTTGGGTTATCTGCCCAATTTCGTCGTATGATTCGTGGTTAAATGATTGATTGAGGTAGCCGTCGGTAACGCCTTTGATTGATTTTGAGAGTTCGCCGAGGGGCTTGGTGAGTTGCCTCGAGAGGGTAACGTTGATGATAACGAAGATGATGGCGCATATAAGCAACGAAAATACCATCATCGAAATTATCACTTCCATCATTGTAGCCTTCAAATCCTCATCGCTTACGGCAGACACGATGTACCAACCAGGAGTGTTTTTGAGTTGGTAGGTCATGGCGTAGTAATTGTTGTCGGTGGCGCGGTTGCGGATGTATTTGGTGATAGACTTTTGGTTTTTGATGGCTTGTCCGATTTCTGTAACGCCGTCAAAGGAGGTCAGACGATCCTCGGCGAGGTTTGTATTCATCACCTGCGAGGGGTCTTTGGAGGCGATTACGTTGGCCTTTTCGTCGCACATCACGTGGATGGTCTTGTCGTTTGCCTTTACGGAAGTGATTATGTCTGAGAGGGTTGAGAGTTTTATATTGGCGGCGAGTATGCCCACGATTGCACCGCCGTCGCCTTTGATTGGCACGGCAAGTGTGTATTTCATTTGGCCGGTGGATTTGGACACGTCGGGACTCGTCATGGCAAACTCCTTGTGGTCGCGCATGATGTCGTTAAAATATTTGCGGTCGTTGAGCGTGGCTGATTGGAATCCTTTGTCTGCCACATAATACGAGCCGTCGGTATGTATCACAAACATCAGGGCGAAGTCGTCGGTGTTGTCTTCAAAAAACTGCGAGAGCGTTTCGTCGTATTCGTTTGGGTCCATGCTTTGTATGGCCTTTTGGCTCGCGCTCCATTGTAGTTCTATGCGGAGGTTTTCTATTTTTGTTGCCACTTCCATCGACACGCGCTCGGCAAGTTCCTCCTGATGTCTTTCCATGCTTTCTGTTTGCTCGGAGTTTTGCTTCCAAGTAGTTGTAAATGTAAACAACAGCATTATCGCCGCCAAAGCCGGAATAACACGGTGCAATATTTGGGCTTGTATTGTTTTAGTTTTTGATTTCATTTGCTATGTTGATTTTTGGGTTTTATGTTTTAATTGTCTTACAAAACACAAAGATATATCATTTTCTGATACGTTGTTGCTAAAACCGTGCAAATTTTTGAGATTTTTTGAAAAAAAATTATAATTTGCAAAAAAAATAGATGAGATTGTCTGTTCGCGTGGGCGGATGTCAAGATTCCGCTTAACCGATGGAGCGATTGGGCAATCTCATCTATTATATATTAAGGTGTGGGGTAGGGTAGGGGGGATTACTCCGCCTTGCTGTCGTCGTCTGTGGGAGTTGCCGGCTCGGCTGTAACTACTTCTGCGTCTTTGGGCGCGGCTTCGTCGGTCTTTTTGCCTTTGAGGTAGTCGGGGAGTTCGAGACCCGCGCTCTTGAAGATGTCGTTGAGCGGGGGAAGGCTGCCAAGCATACCGGAGAGGAAGTTTGCGGTGCTCGATTTGCCGCCGCTCATTGAGTCCCAAACCGTTACCTTGTCGATCTTGAGGTTCTGCACGGCATCGGTCTGCATCTTGACGATTTCGGTGATTTTGTCGGCAATCATCATCTTGACGGCATCGTTGGGGTTGTTGCCGGCGGAGCGGACGAGGGAGTTGAAACCTTCTGCCTGTTTCTGCAACATCTCCATCATACCTT
>CAMJWL010000183.1 GCA_946409405.1 uncultured Bacteroidales bacterium | reverse complement strand
TTGAAAGCCTCCAAATATATATCCGCCCGCTCCGACTGATACAATATCTCGCCGTCGCTATCCAATCCGAGCCAATGCAAATCGTCGATAATCTCCTCGGCAAACGTCCTTGGACACCGCATCGCGTCCAAGTCTTCTATCCTGATAATCCACCGCCCGCCCTGCTTACGCGCATACAGCCACGACATCAGCGCGGCATACACGTTGCCAAGGTGCATGCGTCCCGACGGCGACGGGGCAAAACGGCCTATTAAGTGTGTGTTGGTCATAATATAAACCCCTCCGACTTAAACACCTTGATATCATTGTCGATATCAGTCGATTTGGCGGCGACGAGGATTTCGCCGACGGCGGATGCGTTGATGCCCGCTTGCAATGCCTCCTTCTCGATAATCTTGATGAGCGACCGCCCCCGCGCAAACCTTATCTGCGCCCTCGGATTGATGAACCTAAACAGCGCAAAGGTAGTCAAAATCTCCTGATTGCCAAGCATCGGATGCTTCTCAAACGGCGTACCGTTAAAAGCAAACAAAATATTCAACGAAATGGAGTTGACACCGAGTTCGCGGAGTTTGAGAGCCATGTCGATGCGGTCTTCCATGGTTTCGCCCATGCCGATGATACCGCCCGAACAGAGTTGAAACCCTACCTTAGCCGCGTCTTGGAGGGTGCGGTATTTGTCGTGGATGTCGTTGGTGGTGCAGACGCTGGGGTAAAAACGCTCCGAAGTCTCGATGTTGCAGTGGTAACGCTTTACCTTGGTCTCGGCTTTGAGGCGTTGGAGTTGCTGCAAGGAGAGCGTGCCGAGCGACGCGCACAGACCGATGTCGCATTTTGCACTGATGGCATTATAATAATTGATTACATCGTCAAGTTGCTCGTCGTTTAAGGAGCGGTGGGCGGCGGAAAGTTCTATGCGCCTTACGCCCTTGCCATGGAGTTCGGCAATGCGCTCTATCACCTTGTAGAGTTCAAAATTCTGATACGCGGCATAGTCGATGGTCGAAATTTTTGACAGCGGACACCAATGGCAGTCTTCCTCGCAGGTGCCGTTGATGACGTTGAACATCGAACACATCTCAAACCTGAATCCGCAGAACTTCGCCCGCAGTTGGTTTGCGCTGTAATACAACGCCTCGATATGTCCGGTGGTGGATAGTTGCAAAGCCTCGTCGCGCGTTATCTGATAACCAGACATTATCTTGTCCTTGATTTCCTTGATTTCCTTAAAATTCATCATAGCATATCCTTTATTAAGACAAACTCCTTCTCAAAATTTGGCGTGAATACGCCTTTGCCGATGTTTTGTTCTATCTCGTCAAAACTCCAAAACCTCACCTCGTCTATCTCAGCCTTTGCCACGGGGTTTGGGTTGTCGTAACGACATTTATATACGTGTATGTATTCCGATTCGCGGGGACATTGCCACAAGTAAGCCGTCAGCGGCACAAAATCGCCGTCCACAACGCCTTCCTCCTCCCATGCCTCGCGCCTGAGAGCCTCCTCTATCGGCTCGCCATACGTGATGTGTCCGCCTACCGACGTGTCCCACTTGCCGGGCTGGATGAGTTTTTGCATGCTGCGTTTTTGCAACAGGAGTTCGCCCCTGCCGTTTACGATGTGTACGTGTACAACAGGATGCGTCAATGTGTTGTCCTTGTGGCACTGGCTGCGCATAGCCTTGCCAATTATTTTGCCGGTGCTGTCCACAAGAGGGAGGAGTTCCTCGGCATCGGCGGGAAGTTGAGTGGTGGTCATATTAAATATTTGCAATTATACCGCAAAGTTGGGAATTTTTTTGAGAAAACACAAAAAAATCTGTTCTTCGTGTTCACAAACAAATTTTTTCCAAAAAAAATTTTGAATTTTCGCCTATTTAGTTGTAACTTTGCGGCAAACATTACTTACGCAACATGGAATTAACAGAACTTACAGCCATTTCGCCGGTGGACGGTCGTTACAGGAGCAAAACTAACGACCTCGCCGAGTATTTTTCGGAATTTGGCCTTATAAAATATAGGGTGCTTGTGGAGGTGGAGTATTTCATCGCCCTCTGCGAGATTCCCCTGCCGCAACTCTCAGAGTTTGACCGCAAACTTTTGAAACCGCTCCGCGCCATCTACCGCAAGTTTACAACGGAAGACGCGCTCAGAATCAAGGAGATAGAGAAGACCACCAACCACGACGTGAAAGCGGTGGAGTATTTTCTGAGGGAGAAGTTTGACGCGCTTGGCATCCAGCAGTACAAGTCGTTCATACACTTCGGCCTGACCTCTCAGGACATCAACAACACCTCCATCCCCTACTCGCTCCAGATGGCGGTTACCAACGTCTATCTCCCGATGATGGACAACCTCATGGTAACGCTAATCCACCGCGCCGGCGAATGGGCAGACGTACCCATGCTCGCCCGTACACACGGTCAGCCTGCGAGTCCCACGCGCCTTGGCAAGGAGATAGAAGTGTACGTGGAGCGTCTCGACAGTCAGTTGGGACTCCTCAAACTCGTGCCATATTCGGCTAAGTTTGGCGGCGCGACGGGCAATTTCAACGCGCACAGCGTAGCATATCCCGAGATAGACTGGATCAAGTTTGCCAATTCATTCGTAAAC
Source organism: uncultured Bacteroidales bacterium (assembly GCA_946409405.1). Lineage (GTDB taxonomy): Bacteria > Bacteroidota > Bacteroidia > Bacteroidales > UBA3824 > UBA3824. The sequence continues at coordinate 4,095 of CAMJWL010000183.1, read as the reverse complement.
CACGTGCTGGGTCTCGAACGCTCGCAAGTAACCACGCAGATAGAGCATTACGACAATTTTGCGGCATTCTGCGACGCCATGAAGCGCATCAACACCATATTAATAGACCTCTGCCGCGACATCTGGATGTACATCTCGATGAACTACTTCAAGCAAAAACTCAAAGCGGGCGAAGTGGGTTCGTCGGCGATGCCTCACAAGGTAAACCCCATCGACTTTGAGAACGCGGAAGGCAACCTCGGCATGGCAAACGCAATCTTCTCGCACCTGGCGCAGAAACTCCCCGTGTCAAGGCTCCAGCGCGACTTGACCGACAGCACCGTCCTGAGAAACATCGGCGTACCAATCGGACATACCGTGGTGGCAGTAAAATCGTTGCTCAAAGGTCTCGACAAACTCATCCTCCACCGCGAATCCATCGACGCCGACCTCGACGCCAACTGGGCTGTCTGCGCGGAGGCGATACAGACGATTTTGCGCCGCGAGTGCGTTCCCAACGCCTACGAAAAACTCAAAGAACTCACCCGCGTCAACCGTCAGATTACCAAAGAAGACATCCAAGGCTTCATCCAGACCCTTGACGTACCCGACTCGGTAAAAGAGGAAATGATGAAGATTTCGCCGTTCAACTATACGGGAATATAGGAACGAGGAAAGATTTAATGAGGAACGAGGAAAGATTAAAGATTAAAGTAATAAAAAAACGGCGGTTTCGGATTGACGAAATACGCCGTTTTCAATATAAACTAAAATATGAGACACCTGTTTGCAATAATATGCATGCTGATTTCGCTCTCAGCCGAATGTCAGCAATTGAAAATCGCCCTGATGAAATATTCGGGCGGAGGCGACTGGTATGCCAACCCAACCTCGCTGCCCAACCTCGTCAAGTTCTGCAACCAGGAACTCCACACCAACATCTCCGACGACATCCCCACCGTGGAGCCGAGCAGCGTAGAGATATACAACTATCCATACATCCACGCCACGGGGCATGGCAACGTGATATTTTCGGCGGCGGACGTTGACAATCTGCGGCGTTACTTGCTGTCGGGCGGATTCTTCCATTTTGACGACAACTACGGCACCAAAGACTTCGTTTTCAGGGAGATGGCAAAAGTGTTCCCCGACGCGGAGATGGTGCAACTGCCCACGAGTTTTGAGATTTTCCACCAGAAATACGACTTTCCCAACGGACTTCCCAAAATCCACGAACACGACAACCACGCGCCCATAGCCTACGCCATGTTTCACGAAGGGCGGCTCGTATTCCTCTACACCTGGGAGTGCGACCTCGGCGACGGCTGGGAAGACCCCGCCGTACACAACGACACACAAGAAGCGCACCTGAAAGCATTGCAGATGGGCGCAAACATAATACAATACGTTTTTAACCACAACTAAAAAAAAGAAACACCATGAGGACGCTGATAATTCTAATACTGACTGCCTTAGCACTGACGGCAACGGCGCAAAACGACGAACAACAGGCGTTCCAAAAGTTCGGCAAGATAACGGAGCAGGACTTCCAGCCCACCGTTTACGACGACCTCGGCTACGACGCAGTAGTAATCTCCAACGAAAAAAAGATGTACATCGACATCTACAACGGTCAACTGCGCATCTACAACGCATACCACACAAGGTTGAAGGCATTGAAAGACGGTTTTTACGACGCGCAACTATTCACCATCCGCTACTCCGGCAGGTACGAATACGAGAAACTACTCACGCCGCGCTGTTGGGTATTCAGGCTCAACGGCAGCAAAATCAGCACCTTAAAGACCAAGTACAAAAACATCCGCTTCATAGACCGCGACTCGCTCGAAAGCCGCATCGAAATCACACCGCCCGCCATCCTTAAAGGCGACATCATCGACATCGAATACACAATAGCAACATTCGACTTCGTGCTGCCGCCGATATGGAAATTTGGCGGACAATACCCGTGCCTCGCGTCAAGGCTCACCACGATGTTCCCGTATTTTATGAAATACAAGTTTGACACAAAAGGCACATTCGCCGACGACATACAGCACACCGAGAAGACCGACCAATTTGTAAGCCTTCATTACACATACTCGTCAAACGACAACCCAAGAAGTTTCCGCTACCAATTGGGACGCGCCGACCGACTTACCTTCATATACAAATTTGGCGCAAACTTCGACATCTTCACGATGACCAACATCATGCCCGACGACATACAGGACACCCAACACACGAGCCGACTCTACGGCACTGCCGCCGTGAGGATGCGCGCCGCCAAATTCACGCAAGACATCGGCTACACCGACCTCCACTACGCCGCGTGGCAACAGTTGACACACCTTATATATACATACGCCGACCCCGACAACCGCTACATCTCGCAAAACGAGGCGTGGTACAAGCCTTACAATCCGGGGTACGTGCTTGTGTCGTCCGACAGTTGGGAGCGGCTGTACAAACGCCAGCGCAAAAACCCCGACTTCTGGAAGGCGATGATGAAGGCGGTGGACATACCCGCCGAACTCCGCCCGCTCATCGACCCCGACGAGCCACTCGACACACTGAAGGCGGCGGAAAAAATATACGATTACGTCTGCAAAAACATCGCCTGGGACTCCACCTACGCCAACCACACCACCCGCTCCATCGAAAACGTCCTCAAATCACGGCGCGGAAACAGCGCGGAAATCAATATGGCACTCGTTACTCTACTCAGGCGCACCGGCGTAAGCGCGCTCGCCGCCATGACGTCCACCACAGACTTCGGCGAGGTGGACTCCTCATACGCCAACACCTCCCAGTTTAACACCGTGCTTGCCTGTGTACCATACGAGGAACGCTTAATTATACTCGACGCCACCGACCCGCTAAAACAATTTGGAAAGGTAACACCACACCGCTACGACCGCCTGATGTGGTTCTCGTCGCCCTTCAAATACTTTTTTGGCGAGGCAGAATTTGCCGACGACAAAAACACACTACTCAAAAAAATCGACGAAGATATGTAGGAATGTCAGATTTTTTTAATAATTTTGCAGTCGTAACAAAAATTGTAAAAAATCATGACGGTCAATCTAAAAAACAGAAGTCTGTTGACGTTGCTCGACTTCACGCCCGAAGAAATCAACTATATGTTGCAACTGAGCGCGGACTTGAAGCAACAGAAGAAGCAAGGTACAGAAACCAAGCACCTTATCGGCAAAAACATAGCCCTGATATTTGAAAAAACATCCACCCGCACCCGCTGCGCCTTTGAAGTAGCGGCGGCAGACCAAGGTGCGCACACAGTATATATCACGCCGTCGGGCAGTCAGATAGGACACAAGGAATCGGCGGAAGATTCGGCACGTGTGTTTGGACGGATGTTTGACGCGATAGAATACCGTGGTTTTGCGCAAAAGACCGTGGAAATCCTCGCCGAATATTCCAAGAAGCCCGTCTGGAACGGCCTCACAAACGAATATCACCCCACACAGGCACTCGCCGACCTGCTCACAATGCGCGACCATTGCAGCAAGCCCGACAACGAAATCCGCTTTGCATTCCTCGGCGACATCCACGGCAACATGGCAAGTTCGCTGATGGTAATCGCCGCAAAACTCGGCATGGACATCAGGCTCGTAGGCCCGTTGTTGCTCAGCCCACGCAAGGAACTCGTGGAGCGTTGCCAACAGATAGCCGCCACCACTGGCGCACGCATCACCATTACAGACGACATTGCAGTTGGTGTAAAGGATTGCGACTTTCTCTACACCGACGTATGGGTCTCCATGGGCGAACCCGACGAGGTATGGGCAGACCGCATCAAATTGCTCTCGCCATACCGCATCGACACCAACATGATGACCTTGACCGGCAACCGCGACGTCAAGTTTATGCACTGCCTGCCCGCCTTCCACGACACCAAGACCACCAAAGGCAAGGAAATCGCCGAAAAATTTGGCATCGACTGCATGGAAGTAACCAACGAAGTGTTTGAAAGCCCCGCGTCCATCGTCTTCGACGAAGCCGAAAACCGCCTTCACACCATCAAGGCTGTTATGGTTGCCACATTGGGAGATTAATACCAAAAAATACGTCTAATATACAAAAAATGAAAAAAAT
>CAMJWL010000182.1 GCA_946409405.1 uncultured Bacteroidales bacterium | reverse complement strand
TTGGCGAGTTCCACGGTAATCATACTCATATCGTTCATACTGCGCGACGTAACATCGCTCACGTACTTGACCTGACGGATGCCTTTTTCGAGCACGTCGGTAACTTCGAGTTCCACCTGATATGGCGACGCGCCGGGATAGACCGTCACCACCATCGCTTGCTTGACGGCAATCTCGGGATCCTCCAATTTGCTCATATTGTAATACGACATCATACCGCCACACACGAGCACAATCAGAAGGAACGCAACGAGTTTGCTGTTGTCCAACGCCCACGAACCTAAATCTTTTTTCATAGCAAACCTCCTACATTGGATTTGGTCTTGGCGGGAAGCACCTTGACCTTTTGGTTTTCAAAAACAGAATTGATGCCCGCGCTCACAACCCTCTCGCCGGTCGAAAGTCCTTGTTTGACAGCCACCGAGCCGTCGAGTTTCACTTCCTGCGGCACGATGACGCGCTTTTCGAGGGTGTTGTCGTCGCGGATTACCCATACGCAGGTGTTGCCGTCGCTCTCAAAAACGCACGACAGCGGAATCACCGGGATGTCCTTTTCGTCGGATTTAAATTGGATGTCAACCATCACCGTAGTGCCGGGCGCGGGAGTTACGCCGCCATTGTTTTTCAATGCGAGGCGCATACCGTAGAGTTGGTTGAGATTGGATTTTTGGTTGATGCCGAGGATACTTGTCTGGAAATCGATGCCCGGAATCAATTCCGAGTGGCACACGCACTTCTCAATCTTGTCCCGGCGCATGAAGTCGGCAGCAGAAATGTTGATTTCCACCTCCGGCGTGCCCGACGCAAACATCGAGACTACCGGCATACCCGCGCCGACTGTTTCGTTTTGGTCATAGAGATATTTTTGGATGTAACCATCGAAAGGCGCACGGAGTTTGGTGTCAGCCAGTTGGTTTTTGTGATTGTCGTATTTTGCAGTGATTTGTTGGAGGCCGTACTTAGCCTTTTCGTATTGGCTGAGGGTAACGCTCTTTTTTTCGTAGAGAGCCATCACGCGCTCGCACTCCGCCTTGGTCTGGTTGTACTCCGCCTCGGTGGCCTGAAATTGCAAGGCATAATCCCGCGAATCCATCTCGCAAATCACCTCGCCCTTTCGCACAAAGTCGCCCTGTTTTTTGAGGTTTCTGAGTATCGTGCCCGACACCCTAAAAGCGATGTTGACATCCTCCGTGGCCTTGATTTTGCCCGGATACGAAACAATGATTTTCTGCGCGGTAGTGCCCACGGTGTCGGCCTTCACCGTTACCGCAAACTCCGTCTTTTGCTGTTCAGAGCCGCACGCCACCAACAAAAGGCAGACCGCCGCCGTCAAAACAAATTTTCTCATAATTATATACTTTGTTATTACGGCTGCAAAATTAGCAATAATTTATAAAAAAACAATATTAAAAAGACAGAGAAAAATGTTCAAAAAGTAAGATTTTTGAGGAGACATTTTATACATTAGGGAATGAATGAAAAAAAATTTGCGAAATCAGAAATTAAACCTTACATTTGCATAACCAAAAATCAGGATTATTATGGGACAGTTTATCGACAGAGAAAATTATGGATTCAGACGTGTCAAGAACAGTGATTTTGTTGACAAGACGGGATTGCTAAATATTCTCAATAGGAATATGGACACGGAAAATGGCTTTATGTGCATATCCCGCCCGCGACGATTTGGCAAGTCGGTGGCGGCGGAGATGGCGTATGCGTATTACGACAGGAAGTCTAATTCAAGGAATCTCTTTGAAGGTTTGGAAATCACCAAATCTCCTGATTACGAGAAACATCTCAACAAATACCCGACGATTTTCATCGATTGGAACACCTTTGCCAACGTCCCGGACAAAGACAAACTGAAAGAGGCGCAAAAAAGTGTCATTGCCGATTTGAAACAATCGTATGACATACTGGAAGAAAAAAATTCGCTTAGCAAAGCCCTTGCCGAAATCAACCTAAAGACCGGCGACCGCTTTATATTGATAATCGACGAATGGGATATGCTTGTCAGGGACGTTACACAGGAAATTCAAGACGAATATGTAGATTTTCTGCGCTCGATGTTCAAAAGTGCCGACGCAAAAAAAACGTTTCTACTCGTTTATATGACGGGCATTTTGCCGATTATAAAGATTAAAACTCAATCTGCACTAAACAATTTTAGAGAATACAGCATTATTTACCCCGCCGAAACAGCCAAATATTATGGCTTCACCGAACCAGAAGTGGAAAAAATCTGCAAGGATCACGGTATGAATCTCGAACTGATGAAACACGCCTACGACGGCTACGTCATCGGCGAGGAAAAATCGATGTTCAATCCAAACTCGGTGATGATGTCCATCTTATACCGCACATACGACAGTTTTTGGTCTCGGACGGCATCCTTTATGGCAATCGAAAAATATCTCAACATCGACGCCGACCAAGTGCGCACAAAAATCATCAGTATGATGAACGGCGAGGAAGTAACAGTAAGAGTATCAAGTTTCCGCAACGATATGAAAAATATCGAAACGAGCGACGATGTGCTTACATTGTTGGCTCATCTTGGATATTTGTCATATAATTCTGAAACTAAGAGCGTTAGGATTCCAAATACGGAAGTGACAGAAGAGTTTGAAAACGCGGTACGTTTTGCGGGTTGGAACGAATTGTCCAAGGCTGTTGGGCAGTCGCTCCAACTTTTGGACGACACCATCAACCTCCGCGAAAACAAAGTGGCTCGCGCCTTCGACGACTACCATTTTGAAGCGTCATCGCTATTGGAGTTCAACGACGAAAACTCAATGCGATGCGCAATCACATTGGCATATTACGCTGCGAAACCGTTTTTCAAGATTTTCCACGAACTGCCAACGGGCAAAGGCTTTGCCGATATGGTATTCATACCGCTGCCCAAATCGACCCGCCCCGCCATTGTGGTCGAATTAAAATACGACAAAACCGCCGATTCCGCCATCGACCAAATCAAACGCAAAGAATATCCCAAAAGCCTCAAAGGTTTTTCAAAAAAGATTGTTCTCTGCGGCATCAATTATAACAAAACCACCTCCAAACACGAAGTGGTGATGGAGGTGGTTGATGGGGAAGAAAATTGATAAATAATTATGCTAAACCGCTTCAACTACGAATACTTTTCGCACCCGTCTCGCGACGTGATGTTCCCGATTGGGAAGACGCCGGCGAGCATCGATTATATTGCGTTTTACGTATGCGAGGGCGGCACGGTGGACATCAAAATCGACGGCAAAAGTTTCATCCTTGCCGCCAACACATTGTGCGTCGGGCTGCCCGGCTCGATAATCGGCATCGACAAAGTATCAAAAAACCTCAAAGGCTTCGGCGCAAAGGCGTCGATACTCTTCATCGACGAACTTTTCATCCCAAACATCGGCGGCTACTACACGCACATCAAAAATTCGCCGTGCATCCAAATAAGCCCGCAGCAACTCTCCACTATCAAACAGCTCACCGAAATCATCAACGGCAAAATCAACTGCAACGAGGGTCAACTATCCTTCCTCGTGGCGCAAAACCTCTTGAACAGCCTTGTCTATGAGATAATTTCGTGCTACGCCAACAACGCCACGGAAATGATTTCGAGCCGTCAGGACGTGATTTTCAGGGAGTTTATGCAACACGTATTCCGCGACCACAAAAGCGAACGCACCCTCACCTATTACGCCGACAAGATGTGTATGACCACGCGCTACCTCAGCGCAACCGTCAAGGAAAAAACAGGCTACCCGGCGACCTATTGGATAGACAGTATGGTGACGGCAGAAGCCAAAAACCTCCTCCGCACCACCGACCTCACAGTCCAACAAATCGCCCAAGAAATGAACTTTGCAAACGCCAGTTTCTTCGGTCAATATTTCCGCAAACACACCGGAGTAACGCCCCTGCGGTACAGGAACGGAAACTAACAAAAACGACATCCACACACGGCGCAAAACCATGTGTGAATGTCGTCAAATTCATTTCTACGTTAGGGAAACTGCCCTACTACAAGCCTTTAAGCAAGCAGGCAACCGCCAAAACGGCGAAAGCCGCAAATGCGAACCAGAAGGCATGCGGAGCAAGTGCCGCAATCACATAATACTAACAAAAAATTACCTACCAAATTTTTTTAAAACTTTTTTTTTCAAAAATAATAAAAATTGTGAAAAGTTTCACACTTTTTGTAATGTATATGAAAAAATTACGTTATTAAATCACAAAACCAAAACATACACATCATGAATACATTTCTTGCAATATTAACAACAATCACAATGTCTATCTCGTCGTTTGCTCAGGGATTTCAGCCGACGGGCGACATTTCGGACGATATGATTCCCGACACCTGGGAATATCTTGGCAGTGCGACCGGCGACCTCAACAACGATGGACGCGCAGACCTCTTTGTAGTGGCTCGTCCCGAAGGCGGCAAACCTGTGGCGGCCATATATTGGGATCTTGGCGACAACCGTTGGACTCTCTTCAAACAATTCGACAATGCCTTCCGCCAACCTGAGCAGATGCCTTATTCGCCAGAATACGACATCGAAATCCTTAACGACGGAACGTTGAAAATCGGTCTTTATGACCCCAAAGATTTTGATTTCAACATCTTGACATCATACAGTTTCAATTACAAGGACGGCACATTTGTAGCGTCCGCAACCAACCAAACAAACAAAAACTTTGGAGATTTTGAAATAGAATAACAGTCGCAAAATCACCGAAAGACGTACCAAGAGGTTAATAAAATGACCTAAAAAAATCCCTGGAAATCATCATGACTTCCAGGGATTTTTTTGTGCGCCGGACAGGACTTGAACCTGCACCCAATAAAACTCGGATATGCCCCTCAAACATACGCGTCTACCAGTTCCGCCACCAGCGCAGCATTGTTTTGTTTTTGACGATACAAAAGTATGTACTTTTTTCTTTCTGACAAAATTTTGATGCAACTTTTTTCAAAAAAAGTTGCATCAAATTGAATTTCAAACATTTATAAAAATAAAAAAAATGAAAATCATTCAGAGAGCGAAAACTCTACACGACGGTTTTTCTCTCTATTGGCCTCTGTGGTATTCGGGTAAAGAGGCTTCAAATATGCCTGACTATCGCAGTTGATTCTGCTGATGTCAATACCACGCTTCACAAGTTCGTTTCTGAAAGCCTCAGCACGACGCTGACCAAGAGTCATATTCTGCTCCAACGAACCTATATTGCAAGTATGTCCCGTAACGTGCAACTTAGTGTTCGGAAAACGTTTCATCACATCGGCAATCTCGTCGAGCATCAGAGCAATGTCGGGACGTGCCTTGATGTACGAATCATTGAAGCCAAAATTGACATTCACACGGGTGTATTTTTTGATAGCGACATCCACGTCTTCCTTCTTTACAGGCTCGTTGACAACCACCGTAGGCACAGTGTCTTTCTTTGGCACAACAACCTCGGGAATCGAATCCTTAGGCGTAGTGTCTTCTACCACAGGCTGTTCAGGAATGTCGTTTACTACCACAGTCGGTACAGTGTCCTTAACAGGAACATCCACCACAACATTAGTATCAGGCTTCTCAACAGGTTTGTCAATCGGCTTTTCGGGTACAGGTTTCTTCTTGATTTTGCCAAACTGATACCTGATGCCCGCCATGCCGCCAATAGCAATCGGCAACGCGCGATCCACTACAAGAGAACCCAAAGCACCATTGTATTGTGCCTTGTAACTGCCTCCCTCCATACAATCGGGGTCGTAGAGATAACGGGAGTCATCGTCGTTCTTGTACCCAAATCCAAAGGTAAAATATACGCCAAAATCAAGCGAAAGACGCTCTGTGATACGGTACAAGGCATTTCCTTCTAACAACGCACCAAAAACAGTGCGCTTTTCGTTGTCGCCACTAAAATCAGATTCGGTGAAGAAATGGTGCGGCTCCATGCCATAAAGTTCCGCATTAAAACGCTTATAGAAACCCCTTGTTTCGAGGTCGCCGCTATTGATTTTGTACTTGTTAGAGAGTTCCAACTGCGCAATGGCTCCAATACCACCGCCAACCTTCCATTTTGTATTGACACGCTTCTGAAAATATATGGCAACAGGAAGGCTCAGCACCATCTGAGTCTGTTTCTCCTTCATAGAATTGAAATAGGTACGATGTTCGTACTTTTCACCCTCCTCATCCACAGCATCTGGGATGGTCTGATTAAACTTGGCGGTGTACGTCGTCTGGAACGTCTTGAAATTCAGTTCAGTACCAACGCCCCAGTTTTCGTTAAAGAAATAACGGTAGCCACCCCTTACCATCAGACCTGCACCAGGTTTCTTAGAGCCGTAGCCATCCACGTTGTAAACCAACGTATGCAAACCACCACCCACATCAAAAACCAGGTAATGTCCTCCTGTACAGAGGTTTACTTCTTCTTTATTCTTCTTGTTCTGAGCGTATGAGGCGTATGACGCCAATACGACCATCAAAACTGATAGCAAAAAACGTTTCATGCGCATCAATTTCTTACAATAAACTTAAAAGGAATTTTTTTGCCGTCAAAAACCACCACACCCGAATAATTTCCAGAAGGCAGATTTACGGTGTTTAGTTCGTCAACATTGTTCAATGTCTTGACAATAGAACCCATAGAGTTGTAAATAAAGATGTTAGCATTATTACAACTTTCTTCGTCAAATCCAATGAGTTTTATGGTAACATCTTCCATACTGAATGCCGGATTTGGATACACAGCCACCGACTTTTCTACGGACG
>CAMJWL010000181.1 GCA_946409405.1 uncultured Bacteroidales bacterium | reverse complement strand
CTTACCGAAAACTTGGTGAAAGCCTGCCTGTCGCGAAGTTCCCTTACGACACCGGTCTTCTCGAACTTCCTCTTGAATTTCTTGAGGGCTCTCTCGATGTTTTCGCCTTCTTTTACTGGTACTATGATCATAGTGTTTTTTTGAATTTGTTTAATTTAAAATTTTAAATTTGTATCACTTTTATACAGGGTGCAAAGTTATAAAAGAAATTTCGGATTGCAAAAATATTTTTGAAATTTTTTTTTGCGAAGGGTGGGGAAGTGGTTCTCGCGCACCTACTCCGTCCTATACACGTGCAGGTTTACATTGTTGTTAGACGAGTTAAAAAACTCTATCACCATGTCTGCCAACGACGGGGAGCAGGTGGTTTCGTAGGTGAGTTGAGGGAAAATTCGGCGCATTTTGGCGAGGCGGGCGGGCATGTCGTAGTCGCCGCAGAAGATTACAAATTGCGGGCGGCGGTCGGCAAAAGCGGGGTTGAGAAAATATTTTTCGGAGTAAATGTTGTGTTCGTGGAGCGCGATGTCGCCAAATTCGGACGAGAAGTACAACGATGGATCAATGCCCTCGTCTGAACGCCTAAGTCTGTACACCTCAACGTCTTTGCCCAGGTAAAACGGCGGCAGCGACTTGCTGCAAACTCTTCCACGGTCTTCCACAAAAATTGACGTGATGTCTGATTTGTAGTGCGACAGATAAATCATCGTCTCCACCTGCGGACGGCGCGTGTACGAAATCGACGTCAATACGAGCATCGGCGTATTGATGGCAAAAAACAGCGCGACGCTCCACCTTTGCAGACTCGGATGCCCAATGATAAACCGCGATTCGCTCTGAAACCTGAACCATCCCGTAACGCACAGTATAAAAAACAGCGGCAGTATCGAAACCATAAATTTTTCTTCCTTGTTGGGCAGCATATAAGACACTATGATGTAGAATGTTACAGGGAAAAACATCATAAAACAATGTCGCCAAGACTTTACATAGCCATACAAGCCGAGGATGCCCCACGGCAGCGGAATCACCACCGCCAAAATGGAGATGTACATATAGATGTTGCGAAACTTCCATTCTGTGTTTTGATAGCCTTCTATGATGTCCGAAACGTATTCGCCAAACACGTAAAACGGTGTGCCAAAGGCGATTGTGTCCACCAGTCCTTCCAACGCAAACAGTGCGATGCCCGCTCCAAAAAGTATCATCAGGGCGCGTTTTAAGCCCGATTTGAGGATATAACAGATGGCGCAGCCCACCAAAATTATCATCAGGTTGTAGCAAAACGACACCGCCACGCCCAACAAAAATCCTGTAAAAATGTCGTCGGCAAACTTGTAAAACTGTTTCCTTGTTTTTGCAAGTCGATATACGGCGGCGAGCATGATGACGGACGCCACACATTCGGGCATGTTTTTGACGCAAAGGCACGGGAAAAACCACAGCATGGATGTAAGTATGCCGATGGCGAGGGCGGCGCGTCGGTTGGCAAGTCGGTAGGTAATTCTATAACAATAATATATCGTCAACATCGACAGCAAGCCATGTACAAGCCTCATTATGAACATTTTGCTCTGCGCGTCGAATAGGTTAAAAAACTCGCAGATGTACAGAATGGCGGCGTTAAGGTATAGATATACCACGCTGTTGCCGTGCCGGATAAAATTGTAGATGTCGTCGTTCATTATCAGTTGCTGCATCGAGAGCGTGCCGTTGACGATGTTTTGCGCGGTTTCGAGATAGGCATAATGGTCGAAACCGAAGGCGATTCCACGTGCAAACAGCACCGCCAACAGTCTGAATAAGAAGCCCGTCCATATACAAAACAGCAACGGTTTTTCCTCAAAACAATATCTGATAAATCGACGCATAATTTAACTTCCAAATCCCTGCAACTCGCACAATTTTTTGTAAGCACCGTTTTTGGCAATCAACTCTTCGTGGCGGCCGCGCTCTATGATTTCGCCGTTTTGGAGTACGCAAATTTCGTCGGCGTTGCGGATGGTTGACAGGCGGTGCGCTATTACAATGGAAGTGCGGTTTTTCATAAGGTTGACGAGGGCATCCTGCACAAGTCGCTCGCTCTCGGTGTCCAAGGCGGAGGTCGCCTCGTCGAGGATGAGGATAGGTGGATTTTTCAAGACGGCGCGGGCAATGGAAATGCGTTGACGCTGACCGCCTGACAGTTTGCCGCCACGGTCGCCTACTGTACTTTCGTAGCCGTCGGGCTTGTCGTTGATAAAGTCGATGGCGTTGGCAACACGCGCAGCCGCAGTTACCTCCTCGTCGGTAGCCGATTCCACGCCAAACGCGATGTTGTTGCGGATGGTGTCGTTAAAGAGAATCGACTCTTGGTTTACGTTGCCCATCAAGGCGCGGAGGTCGGTGAGTTTGTAATTTTTTACATTGATGCCGTCGATGAGGATTTCGCCCTCCTCGACGTCCCAAAACCTCGGCAGCAAATCCACAAGCGTAGATTTGCCGGAGCCAGACTGACCCACCAAAGCCACAGTTTTGCCTTTTTCTATGGTGAGGTTGATGTGGCGGAGTACATATTTTTCGTTGTAACGGAACGAAACATCTCGAAACTCGATGCTATGATTGAAGTCGCTGATACGCACGGGGTTGGCAATTTCGGGAACGGTAGATTTGTCCTCCAAAATGGCGTTGACGCGGTCGAGCGATGCCATGCCTTTCTGGATGGTGTTGAAGGTGCGCGCCAAATCCTTCGCGGGGTTCAGTATCTGCGTGAAAATCACAAGGTAAGCGATAAATTCTGACGAGGTAAACGTGGTGTCGCCCTTCACGAGAATCAAATATCCGCCCACCACCAGAATAAACGTGAACGCCACGATGCCCAAAAATTCGCTTAGCGGCGACGACAGCGAATGTTTGCGCATTATCTTGTTTTGGAGGCGATATACCTTGTCGTTAATCTTCTTAAAACGCTCCTTCATCTTGCCCTCCGCCACAAAAGCCTTGATGATGCGCAGTCCGCCGAGAGTTTCTTCCATGATTGTGAGCATTTCGCCCGCCGCCGCCTGACCTTTGCCGGAGGTGTCTTTGAGACTTTTGCCGATTTTGCCGATGAGAATAGCAATAAAAGGCAGCACGAGGAACGACACGCAGGTCAACTCCCAACTCGTATATATCATGTAACTGAGAAACACCACAATCTGTATCGGGTCTTTGAACAGCATGTCAAGACTGCCCGAAATGCTCGCCCTAATCTCCTGTACATCAGATGTGAAGCGGCTGAGGATATCGCCCTTTTTCGACTCCGAAAAATACCTCAACGGCAGGTCGAGTATCTTATTATATATGCGTCGTTGAAATTGCATCACAGTGCCGTTGCTAATCGGTGCCATGAAAAAACTGCCCATGTACGAGAAGAAATTTCTGAAAAACGCGCCCACAAGCACCGCCCCGCCGAGGAACAGAAGTGCGTAAAATTTGCCGTATTCTTCGCCTACGAGAAACACATGATATTTAAAATGCGCCATGAAACTCTTATAGTTCCACTCCAACACCCCCGGATCCGCCACGATGCCTCCGTTGGTATCAAACAACGTGTCCAAAAACGGTATGAACATCGTAAAACTAAACAACGAAAACACCGTCCCCAGTGCGTTGAGGACGATGTTTAGAACAACATATTTCTTAAACGGCGCAAGGTATCGCGCAATAACTGCAAAACTGTTCATTTATTAATCAAGTGTGTTTATGAATCTTCGGGGACAAAGATACAACAAAAATGTCAATCAAGCAAACGCTCCTCAAAAACTAATCATCCCCCATCCCCATCCTAACACGCCAGCAATCACTATCAGCAATATCGGGCTGGTTTTCCACAGCAACTGCGCCGCCACCGTGCCGCCAAAAATCACAAAACTAAGCCACGACGTAAAAGTCTCCCTGTCGCACATCAGGATGCCGGCGGCAATTATCAGACCGGCTACCACGGGCAACATGTACGCCATCGGACGCTTGACGTATTCTGATTCCTTGTGTTTGGAAAAAAGCCGCAACACTATCGCCATCAGCAAGATGGACGGCAGGCACAGCGAAAGAGTTGCCACCACCGAACCTAACACGCCCGCCTCCGTAAAACCCACAAAGGTAGCCGTGTTGATGGAAATTGGACCCGGCGTCATCTGCGACACGGCAAGCAAATCGGCAAACTCCGCCGCGCTCATCCATTGGTAATCGTCAACAACGTCCATGCGAATCATTGAAATCATCGAATATCCGCCGCCAAATCCAAAGAGTCCTATCTTAAAAAACACCCAAAAAAGTTGCAAGTAAATCATCGTTCAACAAAGCAATTAATTAATAAGAGAATAAATGAAACCTGTGTGGCAATTATGCATTATGCATTATGCATTGAAACCACCCGCGCCGAAATCACGCCCACTACGATTGCCGCCAAAATCAAGTACACCGGCGAAATGCCAAGCAGACATATCAGAAGGCACGTCGCTATGGGAATCCAAATGGTCTTGGCGGTGATTTTTGCCTTTTTGAGCATATTGATGCCGGGGACGAGTATCAACGCCGCCACGCACGGACGGATGCCCGAAAAGACGTTCCTTACGGTTTCAAACTCGTTGATGTCGCGGAAAAACGACGCTATCAACATTATAATAATCATAGACGGCAGCATCGCGCCCATCATCGCCGCAAACGAACCCAACGCCCCCTTTATCTTGTGTCCGGTGTAGAGAGCCATGTTGATTGCAAACACGCCCGGCAACGCCTGAGCGAGCGTTATCGACTCCCAAAACTCGTCTTCGTCCATCCATTTGTTGCGGTCCACGAGCGCGTCCTTCACCATGGCAATCATCGCGTATCCGCCGCCAAATGTGAACGCCCCGATTTTGAAAAACGACCAAAATAATCTAATAGTCAGCATGTTTAAGTAACAATTAAAAAATACACGGTGTCAAATCGGCTGCAAAGTTACAAAAAAAACATCAGTAATTACCGCAAACCCTATACGTAATCCCCATATATAAATTTTCCTTTAATTACGTTTTTCCTTTACACCTACTCTGAAAACTTATTCATATCTTTGCATCGTAAAATAATAATCACAAAATCGAAAGCAAAATGAGTGGATTAAGATTTCAGGTAGTAGGCGAGGCCTTCAAGAAAGAGGCGCGCCCCGTGGACACTCCCGACGAGCCTACGTCGGGTTACTTCGGCAAGTATGTGTTTGGCAAGGAGCAGATGGCAAAATATCTCTCCAAGGACACCATCAAGCAGATCAACCAGATCACCAAGTCGGGCAAACCGCTCGACCGCAGCATCGCCGACCAAGTGGCGGCGGGCATGAAACAGTGGGCGATGGAACTCGGCGCAACGCATTATACGCACTGGTTCCAGCCGTTGACCGAAGGCACTGCCGAAAAACACGACTCCTTCATAGAGTACGACGGCGCACCCGGCGAGGGCGTCATCGAGGAATTTTCGGGCAAATTGTTGGCACAGCAGGAGCCTGACGCATCAAGTTTCCCGTCGGGCGGTCTGCGCAACACCTTTGAGGCGCGTGGTTACTCGGCATGGGATCCGTCGTCGCCCGCCTTCATCGTGGACGACACCCTCTGTATCCCCACCATCTTCATCTCCTACACCGGCGAATCGCTCGACTACAAAGTGCCGTTGCTCAAAGCACTTTCGGCTGTTGACAAGGCTGCAACCGAGGTTTGTCAGTACTTCGACCCCAACGTCAAGAAAGTGTTCTCGTACTTGGGATGGGAACAGGAGTATTTCTTGGTTGACGAAGGACTTTACGCCGCACGTCCCGACCTCTTGCTCACCGGTCGCACCCTCATCGGACACGAGAGCGCGAAAAACCAGCAGTTGGAAGACCACTACTTCGGCTCTATTCCTGAGCGCGTGCAGTCGTTCATGAAAGAAGTGGAGTTTGAGGCATACAAGTTTGGAATCCCCTGCAAGACAAGGCACAACGAGGTTGCCCCCAACCAGTTTGAACTCGCGCCTATATTCGGCGAGACCAACCTTGCCAACGACCAGAACTTGCTCATCATGTCTATCATGAAGCGCGTGGCTCGCAAGCACGGTTTCCGCGTACTGTTGCACGAAAAACCCTTTGCCGGCATCAACGGTTCGGGCAAGCACAACAACTGGAGCCTCGGCACCGACACCGGCGTAGGACTCCTCACGCCCGGCAAGACACCGGAGGAAAACTTGCAGTTTGTTACCTTCGTCGTTAACATCCTGATGGCGGTATATAAGAACAACGCGCTCCTCAAAGCATCCGTGATGACCGCAATGAACGCTCATCGTCTCGGCGCAAACGAGGCACCGCCCGCAATCATCTCCGTATTCCTCGGCACTCAGTTGTCCTCCCTCTTGGACAAACTCGAAAACGCTTCGAGCGACGAGGCCATCATTCTCGACGACAAGAAAAAGATGTCGCTCGGCATCGGCAACATCCCCGAAGTGCTCGTTGACAACACCGACCGCAACCGTACCTCGCCGTTTGCCTTCACCGGCAACAGGTTTGAGTTCCGCGCCGTTGGTTCGTCCGCAAACTGTGCGTCGGGCATGATTGCAGTCAACACCGCCGTTGCTGCACAGTTGTCGGAGTTTAAGAAGACCGTTGACGCAAAAATCGCCGCCGGTCTGTCGAAGGAACACGCTATTTTCGACGTTATCAAGCAATATTTGAAGGAATCTAAGGCTATCCGTTTTGATGGCAACGGCTATTCTGACGAGTGGAAGGCAGAGGCTGCCAAGCGCGGTCTCGACTGCGAGACTTCCGTGCCGAAGATTTACGACGCATACACCACGC
>CAMJWL010000180.1 GCA_946409405.1 uncultured Bacteroidales bacterium | reverse complement strand
ACGGCAGCGCGGCACAGTTTGCAAAGGCAATCTTGGACGCGGGCATCGTGGAGCAAGAGGCAGAAAAACAATATTTTGAAATCCGCGAAAATTACAAATTCTCCAATCCTGAAAAAGGCGTGGAAATTTTGGCGTTTCCCGACAATGAGTTGAGTTTCAATGTAATGGTCGATTACAACTCGTCGGCATTGGCACAGCAATTTGCCTCCTTCGATTTCAACGGCGACTACGTGAAGGAAATCGCACCCTGCAAGACATTTGTTTTTGCATCGGAACTCGCATTCCTCGCCCAAAACAACCTCATCAAGGGCGGCACCATCGACAGCGCGCTCGTCATAATCGACCGCGACTTCCCGCAGTCAGAACTCGACAAGATAGCCGACCTTCTCAAACGTCCTCATGTTGACGGCAAGGGTCAGGGCATCCTCAACGCACAAGATTTGATTTTCAGCAACGAACCCGCCCGTCACAAACTCCTCGACCTTATGGGCGACCTTGCGCTTGCTGGCATGCCAATCAAAGGCAAAATCATCGCAACGCGCCCAGGACACGCTTCAAACACCGAGTTTGCAAAACTCATCCGCGCCGACATCAAGAAGCAGTTGAAGAATCCAAAAGTATATTTTGACCTCTCAAAGCCGGCAATCATCGACATCAACAGAATCAAACAGTTGATGCCACACCGCTACCCGTTCTTGCTCGTTGACAAAATCATCGAAATCTCCGACCACGACATCGTTGGCATCAAAAATATCACTTTCAACGAGCCTCAGTTTATGGGACACTTCCCCGACGAACCAGTAATGCCGGGCGTGCTTCTCATCGAGGCAATGGCTCAGACTGGCGGCATCCTCGTGCTCAATAGCGTTGACGAGCCGGAGCATTACTCCACATATTTCGCCAAGATCGACAAGGTGAAGTTCAAAAACAAGGTCGTTCCGGGCGACACGCTCGTGTTCCACCTCGAATTTACCGAACCCATCCGCCGTGGCATCGTGATGATGAAGGGACAGACCTTCGTGAACGGCTCTGTGGTCTGCGAGGGCGAATTTGTTGCAATGGTAACCAAAAACAGATAATCAAATGATACACCAATTAACCGAAATAAACCCAAACGCCAAAATCGGCAAGGACGTTGAGATTGGCCCCTTTTGCGTCATCGACGACGACGTGGAGATAGGCGACGGCTGCAAGATTATCAGCCACGTCCACATCTTCCCCGGCACGCGCCTCGGCAAAAACAACCGTATTTTCCCGGGCGCGTCCATCGGCGCAGTGCCGCAGGACTTGAAGTTTGTGGGCGAATACACCACGCTCGAAGTCGGCGACAACAACACCATCCGCGAGTGCGTAACCCTCAACCGTGGCACGGCGTCCAAGGGCAAGACCGTCATAGGCTCCAACAACCTCATCATGGCGTACTGCCACATCGGACACGACTGTGTGCTCGGCAACAAGATTGTGATGAGCAACGCTACGCAAGTGGCTGGCGAGGTGCACATCGACGATTGGGCTGTCATCGGCGGCGGCACGTGCATACCGCAATTTTCGATGATTGGCAAGCACTCAATGACTTCCGGCATGTCGGGCGTCAATAAGGACGTGCCGCCGTTTGCATACGCAGGACGCACGCCGATACAGTATTGCGGCATCAACATCGTCGGCATGACGCGCCGTGGATTCAAGCCCGAACAGATTGAGGCTGTCAAGAATATCTATCGCATCATCTATCAGAGCGGACTGAACTTGACCAAGGCTGTCGAAAAAATCAAAGAGGAGATTCCTCAGTGCGAGGAGCGCGACGAAATCCTCAATTTTATCGCAACATCGCAGCACGGCATACTCAAAGGCCCAAAACTCGACTAAAAAACGATGGTGGAGATTTGCAGCCTTGCATCCGGCAGCAACGGCAATTGTTATTATATAGGCGACGACAACGAGGCGGTAATCATTGACGCAGGGATAGGTTGGAGGCGGTTTTCAGACAGAATGAAGACCGCCGGGCTTGACGTATGCCGCGTCCGTGCGTTGTTTGTAACCCACGAACACCGCGACCACAGCGGCAGCGCAAAGGTGCTGTCGCGCAAACTCGCCGTCCCTGTCTATACCACTTTCGGCACTTACAACCGTATTTACAAGCATCACCGCCCCGTTGACTGCCGTTCCATAGCACCGGCGTCGGTTACAAATGTTGGCAATAATATCCGCGTATTTTCATTTCCAAAACAGCACGACGCCGCCGAGCCAATTAGTTTCCGTATAGAGATTGGCAATCATTGCATTGGCGTTATGACCGACATAGGAGTTGCCGACGACGAGGTGTGCAAAAATTTCAGCAAGTGCGACGCTTGTTTTCTTGAATCTAATTATGACCCAAAAATGCTCGCCGAAGGCCCTTACGAAACATACCTAAAAGAGCGCATTGCATCCAATGTAGGGCATTTATCCAACGAGCAATCTTTTTCACTTGTCCGCGACCACGCCAACCCAAATTTGACGTGCCTGATACTTTCGCACATTTCTGCGGACAACAATTGTTCAGAAAAAGTCCTCGACGCCTTCAATCCGTTCAAGGACAAATACAAGATAATCCTCGCCTCACGTTACGAGTGCGGCGAGGTGGTGAGGATAGGATAATATTAAACCTCACTCTGTTTTAATACCACCATTGGAATTGACCTGGAGCCAAGTATTTCGGGAGACTCACTTTGCGTGGCATCGGTTTTTCTTTGATGTCGATATGGTAGCGGATTCCTACCGTGCCGCCGAAGTTGGTAGATGTTACCTTGCCAACCATGCCGCTTTGCGTTATTCCTTTGTATGTTTCTGTTTCTGCATTGAATATTTTGCCGACGTAGGAGTCCCTTTGGTCGGGGAAACGGTATAAGCCGTATATGCCAAAAGTGAGTTCCAACTTGCGTTTTTCTCCTATTGCCCGGCATGCCTGCAATTGCAGACCCGCGCCGTAGGTCGATTTTTTTAGTTTCATGTCGCCCGAAAATCCAGATGCAGAATACACGCCGTGTTCCTTGTCTTCAAGTCCAGAATATTCGAGGTCGTAGTCGGGGAAATACTTGCTCACTGCAAGATTGCCGCTATTGCACTCGTATTTTTGCGACAGCACCAGTGTGTAGAAGCCGTTGATGCCAGCCAACAGTCGCCACCGCTTAGACAACGATGTCTGGAAATACAATGAGAGCGGAATATCTGCCACACACATCTTGTCTGACTCTTCGAGGTTGTTGAAGACGACGTTTTCGGTGTATGTAAGTCCGTTGTCCTTGTCGGTGAGGTTGTCGGTGTTCTGCGTGTGGGCGAGTTTGCAGGTGGTGCCGAGGGTCTTGAAGTTTGCGCCCAAGCCCAAGCCAAAATGGTTGGTGAAAAACCATTGCCAGCCCAGTTCGCCGGTAAAACCCAGATGCGGCGACTTTTCGTAATTGCTGCAATCAAGATCGTAATCGAGCCTGTGTAAGCCTACGCCTACGTTGGCGTGGAAGTAATGCCCTTTTTGTGCGTTAGCGGTTGTGGCTACGGTTGCCATGATTAGCAATATCATCAGAACTCTTTTCATCTTACTATTATTTTAAAACTTTGTTTGACACCTTGATTGAATAATACGCCGGAATAACTGCCCGTTGACAACGACAATTGGTTGGTTTGCTGCGCGTTATTTATTGTCTTGACAACCTTTCCCGCGTTGTTGCTGATAAGGATTGTGTATTCGCTTTCGGGGTCGTAATCCATAATCTCTATCGTAATCAGACTGTTGGCAACCGCAGGATTGGGATAGACCGCTACCGGCGAATAAGTAGCTTGCTTGGAGGTGGTAACGTAGAACGGACACGACTCCACTTCCCGCGCACTGTTGTCGGCGAGGGTTACAACAGCAGTGTAGTAGCCACTCAGATTGGTTGGTATGTGGAGATACTGATGGTTTTCGCCGTCAAGGTCGCTGCCGTTGTGTCGCCACTTGAATGTCGAGTAAAGATGCTCGTGGTTGTCGGCGCAAAGTGTGTTGTCGTATAGTTTTCTGATAAGGTCGCCGATGTGCGTTACCGTAAATACAAATGGATACGCCTCCGATTCCTTGCCTTCGTTGTCGGAGAATACGATGGTGGCGTTGTAGGAGCCGAGGTGCAGGGTTATTGGCACAGAAAATTCGAGTACGCCATTGGCGGTAATTGCGCCCGTCTGTGCAGGAATTTCGGGGTTGTCGAATGTTATCGAATAATTATCCGCCGAACCCGCCAAAATCATGAACAAGAGTTTTGCCTTGCCGTTGCAAAAATGCTCCGACGACAATATACATTCCATCTTGTCGCCGTCCACTACGGGCAGGTCTGTGTGCGCTATCATCGACCTTACGGTCTGCGCGTCGGTGGAGCGGTGGTTTTGGTCGCCTTCCACATAATAATACACATCGTAGAATCCTACTGACACGCCTTGCGGAAGTTGCGCCGAATATTCGCCGTCGGCAAGTTTGTAGAGCATCGTGCCGCCCGACGCGGAGCCGGTTGTAATCAGCGTATGCGGATGGTTGTCGAACACCAGCCCTCCCACTGGCACTGGCGGAATCACATCCGAAACGTCGGTCTTGTCTATCGTAAATTGCGTGGTGTTGTCGGCGGGGAGTTTGTAGTTGTCGTTGCTCAGCGAGGCCGTGGCGGTGTAAGTGCCGGCGTTAATCTGTGCGCCCGCCACTATCACGTTGCATTGGTCGTTTTTTTGCAACCCGTTGACGGTGGCTGTGGGAGCCTGCTCGTTGCCGTTATATACAAAATCCGTATCGCCCCACGTGAGTTGCAATTCTCTTGGCACGATGGTAAAGGTATTGCCCCGATAGGTAATGTAATAGTTTTTGCTGACCGAGAGAACGCCTTGCACGATGTCGTATGTGCCTACGTCTTCGCCTTGTTCGCGTGTCAATTTGCCGCTGATTAAACCCGACAGCACTTCGGGATTCAATATGTTCTCTACCATGCCCTCTATGGTGTAGGTAAATTCGGGATCCGGGTCGCCGTATGTTTTGGTATTGTTTGCGGCGGTGATTATCACTTCTTTGGGCAATATTTCGTAATCCCTTTTTATTGTCGGCATTTTGCCACCGGCATTGTTGAGGATGGAGATTGAGAGGGTTTTGCCGCCCGCATTTGTTGCGTCGTCTGGATAACTGAAAGAATATTCGGTGTCTGGCATAGGCTCTTCGTCGGTGTAAACGTCCACTACGGGCTTGATTGGCTTGCCAGTGTAAGTGTATTGTGCCGGATCCGGGTCGCCTGCTGACACGTCCTCATATTCCACTTCCACTTCATAACTGCTGTTGACGGCGTATGCAAAACTCCACTCCCTTGTCTGTGGGTTTTGCAATGCCTCACAATTAGCGGAAGGCAGATTGGCGGCGATGTCGGCGGGTATTTTTATTTCTTTGGTTTGTTCAAGCGGTTTCACGAGCCTTACCGCCATGCCACGATCACGCAGCGAAGTGTCTATACGCGAATTGTTCTCTAAATCGAAGTACCAATTGTATGCTTTTGAGGCGTCTGCGGCTTCGCTTGTCCAATAGCAGCCTTTGACGGTGGTCATGTCAACGAACATGGTGGTGTTTTCTTTGTCTATCGGAATGTCGTCGAGCAGCAAAAAATTTGCCCCTAAATTTGAGAGTTGCGACCATAACACGCCATCGATAGTTGCTGTATGCCATCCGTCGCCGTTCAGTTCGTAATCCAGATCGGGATACCTTGGGTCTTCGTAAGAAGATTTCCAGTCGCCAGGTAGTAGCAGCCAGCCTTTCCTTCTTTGGTATGTAACGATGCAAATGGACCAGTAGCCCGGATATTTCTCGTTCATTAATGATGGAGGGATGACATATAGGTCTGCTTCGTTTTCAGGTTCTTTGCGACAACCGGCAGCGGGCAGGAACACTGCGCCCAAGGCTTCCATCTGTTCCCACTCGTTTATGTCAAAAGTAGTGTTCCAGTCGTCAGGCAGGAATACCATTCCGTCCACACCCTCAATGGTGCTTAGAAAACATTTGTCTTTTCGGTCGATAAGTTTTTGAAACTCGCTGCTTGATGGCAAGCGCCAGTCGTCTCCCATGACGGATGCAACATTCATAATGCCACTTCTTACAGACGGCAGGTAGTCTGATGCGACGTTGCTGGTTTTTACCGGATTAATTTTGTCGCGTGTAGCGGAACTTTCGAGCCACATGCCCCAGCCGAAGAGGTCTGTCCATTTGGGCTTGTCGTCCCAGTCGAGCCATTTGCTGTGTTCTACGCCAACGCACACGTAGGTGTCGCCTGTAAAACATCTGGTCCACTGAAATCTTGCAAAACGCCAGTTGGTGTTGATGTCTTTGGGCGGTTGGGGATTGTATTGCAGGTTGCCGGGGCTAAAAAGCACCTTCGTTGGCTTTCCCCTCGCATCCTTGCCTACTGTAAAAGGATGCACTTGCTTGATTTTTAGCGACTTGACGCGAAGGTCGCCGCTGTATTTGAGATTGATACTCTTGCCGTCGTCAGACAATTTGGCGTCCCATTTTTGGGGTAAATTAACGTCTACCACCTGTGCGGCGACAGACAATGCGCACGCACAGCATAGGAGCGTGGCAAGCAATTTGCCGATTATTGGTTTCATTTACAGAAATCTTTTTTAGTTTTGTTTACTATGATTTTGATGTTGTGTTAACGCCGCAAAAATAAAATAAAATTTGATATTATGAAATATTTTGTCAAATTTTTTTTCGCATCACGCGGCTTCCTTTTTTGTTGCTTGATACAAGAAAAATCATTACCTTTGTCCCTGCAACTAAACATCATCAATTATGGACAACCAAAACTACGTACAATACCCTGATATGATGCAGGGCAAGAAAATCCTCTACGTCC
>CAMJWL010000179.1 GCA_946409405.1 uncultured Bacteroidales bacterium | reverse complement strand
TTATAACTCGCCAAAACTACCCTATTTTTTAGAATAAATATGCCACCTATTTCGAGAATAATATTTATCTTTGCGCCGATAAAACACCGTTTAAATCTGCGGTGAAAGGCAAAAAACTCCGTTCACCGCAAAATAAAAGGCTATTATGAACAATGTTATTGGCAGACAAAATGAGGTTAACGAACTGAAAGACTTATATTTAAGCAATAGGTCTGAGTTCGTGGCGATATATGGTCGTCGTCGTGTGGGCAAGACCTTCCTCGTTGACAGTGTTTTTGCAGGGAAAATCACATTTCGACACGCCGGACTAAGCCCCGTGGACGATGAGGGAAAATCTAACAATATGCCACGGCAGTTGCAAGCGTTTTATCAGTCGTTGCAGTTGCAGGGAATGAAGAAAAGCCACTGCCCGAAGGATTGGTTGGAGGCGTTTTTTATGCTCGAAATGCACTTGCAACGCATCGACAACGGCAGCCGTCAATTGGTTTTCCTCGACGAACTGCCGTGGATGGATACGCCGAGGAGCGGATTTATCACCGCGTTGGAGGCTTTTTGGAATGGTTGGGCGTGTGCGAGGCACAATGTGATGCTTGTGGTGTGCGGCAGTGCAAATTCGTGGATGTTGGACAAACTTGTTAATAATCACGGAGGACTTTACGGTCGGTTGACATACGAAATAAGGCTTTCGCCATTTTCGCTTGCCGAATGTGAGTTGTTTTTCAAAAAGCGCGGTGTCAAAATGTCGCGCTACGACATTGCACAAGCCAATATGATTGTGGGCGGCATACCTTATTATCTTAATTATTTTGAGAAAGACA
Organism: uncultured Bacteroidales bacterium; assembly: GCA_946409405.1. Classification (GTDB taxonomy): domain Bacteria; phylum Bacteroidota; class Bacteroidia; order Bacteroidales; family UBA3824; genus UBA3824. The sequence continues at coordinate 6,082 of CAMJWL010000179.1, read as the reverse complement.
AAAGCCTTGCCCAAAACATCGACAGAATGTTTTTTGCGGGCGGCGCGACACTCAAAAACGAATTTTCGCGGCTGTTTTCGTCGGTTTTCACCAAGCCTGACGAAATGATGAGGATTGTAAGGTTTTTGTCGAAACGCCGCTGCGGATTTACTCGCGACGATATTATCAACGGGCTTAAAATCAACGATAATGGTGAACTATCAAAATGGCTCAAAGCATTGATTGCAAGTGATTTTATAGACAAATACGTTCCGTTTGGCAAAAATGGACGGGTGTGGTATTACAAATTGATAGACCCATTCTGTCTGTTTTATTTGCGTTTTGTGGAAGGGCAGAAGGATATGGAACCAAATTTTTGGGCCAACAATGTCTCGTCGTCCAAAGTCAACGCTTGGCGCGGCTATGCCTTTGAAGATTTGTGCCTTAGGCATATCGACCAAATCAAACGCGCCCTCCAAATCGCCGGAGTTTCTACTCGGCAATCGGCGTGGGCTGTTCCCGGCGACGGCGAGGCAGATGGTGCTCAGATTGACCTTCTGATTTTGCGCAACGACAATGTAATTAACATGTGCGAAATGAAGTTTTACAGCGATGATTTCGCCGTTGACAAGGCATACGATAGAAAACTGATTCAGCGCACCATAATGCTGTCGGAGCACGTCAGCCGCAAGACCATAATTCATAGCACTTTGGTAACTACATACGGACTATTGTACAATGAATATTTTGGTGATTTCGTAAAAGTAATAACGCTTGATAATCTGTTCGTTACATAAAAATATACCCATTCAAATTTGCGGTAAAAGACAAAAAACTGCTTTCACCGCAAAATAAAAGGCTGTTTTTCGGTAATAAATTGTCGAATATGAGTATTTTTGCAACCGTAAAATCATGAAAAAACGTCTAATCATAATCCTCGGACCCACCGCTTCGGGCAAGACCGATATGGCGGTGAAGATTGCGCAACACTTTGATACTGAAATCGTTTCGGCGGATTCAAGGCAGATATTCAAGGAAATGCGCATTGGTACTGCCGTGCCGGATGCGGAGACTTTGCAGAAAGTGAAGCATCATCTTATTCAAACTCATTCTGTAACAGAGCATTACAATGTTTATAAATATGAACAGGAAGTTTTGGATATTTTGCAAAACAACATTTTCCGTCGCAAGGATGTCGCCGTAATGTGCGGTGGGTCAATGCTTTATATTGACGCTGTGTGCAATGGCATCGACTACTCGCCCGACCCCGACGAAAATCTCCGTGCTGAACTTTGGCAACGTTTTGAAACCGAGGGCATTGAGCCGTTGAAAGCGCAGTTGAAAATCCTCGACCCAAAATATTACGACATCTGCGACCTCCACAACCACACACGTATTATAAAGGCGTTGGAGGTGTGCATACAGACCGGCAAACCATATTCGAGTTTCAGGACGGGAATCAAAAAAGAGCGTGATTTTCAGATTGTTAAAATTGGTCTCAACTTTCCGCGTGAAGTCCTGCACGACCGCATCAACCGTCGTGTTGACATAATGATGGAGGAAGGACTTCTCGACGAGGTTCGCTCTCTCGTGGAATATCGCAACCTCATGCCACTCAACACCGTGGGGTACAGGGAGTTGTTTGATTATCTTGACAATAAAACAGACTTAGCGACGGCCGTTGAACTCATCAAGCGCAACACCCGCCGCTATGCCAAAAAACAGATTACATGGTTCTCAAAATCCGTCAACAATCAATGGTTCAATCCATTAACGGACGGGACAAAAATTTTACAATTTCTGTCCAAAGCATAAGTCGCCCGCGTCGCCGAGGCCGGGGACGATGTAGCCGTGGCTGTTGATTTTTGGGTCGCAGGCGGCAGTCCAAATCTCGCAGTCCTCGCCAAAATTCTTCTGCAAGGTCTCCACGCCCTGACGGCAACTGATTATCGACGCAAAATACATCTTCTTTGGTGTGCCGTCGCGGAAAAGGCAGTTGACGGCGGTAACGATGCTTGCGCCGGTGGCGAGCATGGGATCCACAATCAGGAGCGTCTTGCCGTTGAGGTCGGGACAAGCCATGTACTCGGCTTTTATCTCAAAACTTCCGTCGTCCTTGTAACTGCGGTACGCCGAGAGAAATGCGTTTTCGGCGTCGTCGAAAACATCCAAAAAACCGTCGTGCATCGGCAGTGCGGCGCGCAGGATGCTTGCGATTACTATTTGGTCTGATACAACGTCGCTCTTGGCTGTTCCGAGCGGTGTGGTGACGTCTATCTGACGGTAATTCAGCGTCTTGCCAATCTCGTAGGCGAGAACGTGCGAGATGCGGCGGATGTTGTTGCGGAATCGCGCCGGATCCTTCTGTATGTTCACGTCGCGCAGTTGCATGATCCAATTGCTAACGGGCGACGGTGTGTCTTGTATGCAGTGTAACATGGTGTATGTGTTTTATTTGTGGATTTTGTACTCGGCAAAAATAGTTTTTTCCTACGGTAGTGCAAAATTTTCAGGGAGAAATATTTATAAAATCACTTCTCCCCCACCTCAAATCCCCTCGTCTTCTTCACGCCGAAATCCCCCTTCTGCGTCGAAAAAATAAAATAACCTTCCACTCCCGGCAGCGAATCCACAAACTGAAATCCGCGTTCCATGCCCATCACCATTACAGCCGTGGCGAGGGCGTCGCCGTCGATGGCAAGGTCGGTGATGATGGAGACGGAGAGAAGGCTGTCGTCCTTCGGGTAGCCGGTTTTAGGGTTGAGTTCGTGGCTAAATTTCTTGCCGTCAACCTTCAAGAAATTGCGGTAATCACCTGACGTACAGAGAGATTTGTTAGAAAGAGAGACAATGGTGTTGATTTCGCGGTTTTCGGGCGTGCTGCCGTCAATGGGGCTGTCGATGCCGACGCGCCAAGGAGTGTCGCGAGGATTCTTGCCAACAGCGCGGGTCTCGCCGCCAATCTCCACAAGATAGTCGGTATAGCCATGAGATTGAAGGTAATCGCAAACTAAATCGACGCTGTAACCCTGAGCATTTGCATTGAAATTCAATGTGATACGCGGGTCGGTCTTAACGATTCTGTTGCCCTCAATGCGCACCTTGTCCATGCCGACAAACTGCAAAATCGAATCCAATTCAGCCTTGGAAGGTTCTCGCAAATCCGTGTGCTTGCCAAACCCCCAAGCATTTACCAAAGGGCGGCAAGTGGGGTCAAAAAGTCCGCCGCTCAATTCGTACATCCTTTGCGACTGCCTGAAAACCACGGAGATAACGCTGTCAACGGCGATGTCCTCATTGTTGTTGATGCGGGTGAGGAGCGATTGCTTGTTGTACGTAGAGATAGAATTGTCGAAAACCCTCAGTATCGAATCAAACTGCGGGGTCAAATCTTCGCTACGAAGACTCTTGTAAGTGATGTGCCAAGTAGTGCCTTGCGCAAATCCTTGCGTCATAATGTATTGAGCATCGCCACTTGTACCATTGGTGGAGGTGCAGGAAACAGTTGAAACCGCCGCAAAAAAAACGGCAAGTAAAAATGTGAAAAAAATTTTTGTCATAATCATTATTAATAATATTTTTGCAGCGGTAAAGTTACAAAAAAAGCAACACCCCGGCGCAATATTGTGGCAAAATATTTGCTAAGGTAGGGTCTAAGTTTAATTTTAAAACAGTTACAGCATGGCAGCGTTCAGAATCAAAGGCGACGAAGACATACCCACAGTGGTATTGGATCGCGAAAACAACATATTCGAGATGTCAGGAAGGTCGCTTCCCGAGGAGGCACTCTCTTTTTACAGGCCCATACTCAAATGGCTCGACGACTATGCGCGCAACCCGTTGCCGAGGACGGAGTTTGTATTCAACATGAGTTACTACAACACCGCCACCGCCAAGCAAATCCTCGAAATCTTATTGCGCCTCGAAGACATTTACAGCACGGGACACGACGTGCGCGTTACGTGGCTCTACGAAAGCGGCGACATCGAGATGGAGGACGCCGGCGTGGAGTACGCCCGCATTGTCAACGTGCCTATCATCATGACTACCACCGAATCGGCGCAGCAAACTGGCAAAAAGGACGACAAAGCCGTCCAAGCGAAAAAAGACGAAACTATTGTAAACAAGAACGAAACTTTTATCGTAACCATCAGCCGCGAACTCGGTGCAGGTGGCCGCGTGGTGGGCAGGCTCCTCGCCGAAAAACTGCGCATCAACTACTTCGATTACGCTGTTATAGAGGCTCTTACGACACAATACGACACCGACGCCGACATTGTGGAGACCGTCAACAACAACAACAATAATAATAAGTGGTGGAGCGGCATCCGCGACCTCATCAAGAGCAACATCGGCAAGCGCGAACAATCGGAAACCACCATATCGCTCACCGACAAGCAACAGGAAATCCTCAACCGTATCGCCCGCAACGAATCTTGCATTGTGGCGGGTCAGAGCGCGTTTTATATTTTCAGGGACTATCCCAACCACATCAACATCTTCATCTGCGCGTCGGAGGAAAGCCGCATCTCAAAACTCATGTCCCGCGAGGGCATCACGCGCAACGAGGCGATAGACATCATCAACCGTGTGTCTATGGAACGCGACATGTACGTTGTGGAAAACACGGGCATGCCCCGACACGACACGCGCAACTACGACCTTGTAATCAACATGGACAATATCTCGGAGGAGGATGCCGTAAACATCATCATCTCTTACATCGAGCAACGCAAGAAGTATTTTTCAATCATTGTGGACGAATAATCCGCGCTTTACTTCTTCTCAAACGACTCGCTCTTGCAGTCGTAATTAATAAAATAAGTTCCTTGGGGATACGACGTTACATTGATGCTGACGCCGCGTCCCTTTGTCATTCGCTGCCCATAAAAATCATAAATCTCGTAGTCGGTGGAGCGGCTAAAAGTGATTGCGCCCGTAGTCTGCCCGTTGTTGCCGGGCTTGAAAGTGACTTCGGGCAGGAGGTTATTGAAAGTGATTTCGTTGGAATAACGCGGCTTTTTGGAGCAATCCACTTGCTTGATTCTCAGTTTGTTGATACCTGAATGGAGGGGGACGGTAACGCTGTAATTGTTGAGCGACGGCGTACCTTTGCCATTGACCTGAGCCACGGCAATCCATTTTTTCCATTTGAACTGTTCCACCACAAACGGCAGCGAACCCTTCTCCTCTTTGGTAGAGAATGTGAGGCGTCCGGTCTTATCGACCTTCATCGAAACGACATTAAAGGTGCTCTGCGGCTTCAAAACCTCGGGGTTGAGCACTTTTGGGGTGCAGCCGTCCTTATGTTTTATGACAACGACAACGGGGTCGCCCTGCGCGAGATGGTATTGCGTAAGGTCGATTTCAAAGCCGGAACGATTGAGTTCGTCCATCGTTACAGTGCCGTTGACGGTAATCTCATAAATGCAAAAACCAACGCCGGAGGCCGCAAAGGGATTGGTAACAAAGATGTTTTGACCCTTGAAAATGCCCTCGACTCTGATTTCGTTGGCTGCCCCTGCCCCTCGAAAACAAAGGAGCGCAAACAGCAACAATATGATATTCAGTCCTTTAACTTTCATAATACAATGTATAATTAGTAGCGATTAGTAGCAAAACAAAATCGCCCAAATATACATATTTTATTTTGAATTTTCAATTAATTTTATCAATTCATCTACGGCATTTTCTTCGGGGATGGCACGCTTGACCAATTCGCCCGCCTTGTAGAGCGCGATTTTGCCCCTGCCCGCGCCCACGTAACCAAAATCTGCGTCCGCCATTTCGCCGGGGCCATTGACGATGCAGCCCATAACGGCGATTTTGAGGTTGCAATATTTGGACGTTGCAGCCTTGATGCGCTTTACAGTGCCCTGCAAATCGTACATCGTCCTGCCGCATCCCGGACACGATACGTATTCGGTCTCCGTAACGCGCAAACGGCTGATTTGCAATATTTTGAACGCCATTTCGACAGCCGCTACGGGGTCGCCATTGCTTTCTAAACATACGCCGTCGCCAAATCCATCGATGAAAACTCCCGCACAAACAGCCGCCGGCGCAAATTTCTTGAACCTCGCGTCCTGTTCGCCGCCGTCAG
>CAMJWL010000178.1 GCA_946409405.1 uncultured Bacteroidales bacterium | reverse complement strand
AAGAAATGAAAAACATCGTAATAATCGGCGGAGGCATAGCGGGCGTGGAGGCGGCGTGCGTATTGGCGGAGAGCGGCAACCACGTTACAATCATTGAACGCAGCGACAAGTTGGGCGGCAAACTCAACGACTGGTACTGCCTCTTCCCGGATTTCAAAAAATCGGAGGTGGTGCTGGACTATATGAAAAACCGCCTCAAAAATTTTGACGTGGAGGTCAAACTAAAATCCACCGTAGAAAAAGCCGAGCCCAATGGCGACGGTTGGTACATCTATACCGGCAATGTAAGGTACGCCGCCGACGCTGTGGTATTGGCGACGGGCTACGAACTCTTTGACGCGAGCCGCAAGGAGGAACTCGGCTACAAAATCTACGACAATGTTTATACACAGGCTGACATCGAGGCAAAATTCAAGGCTGGCAACCTGAAAACCACCTACGGCAAAGACCCCGAGCGCATCGCCATTGTGCATTGCGTGGGCTCCCGCGACGAAAAATGCCACAATATGTATTGCTCAAAAGTTTGCTGCGTCACGGGCGTCAAGCAAGCCATCGAACTCGCAAAGGCAATGCCGCAGACACAGATTTTCTGTTTCTATATGGATTTGAGAATGTACGACAAGCATTTTGAAGAACTCTACCGCTCGGCGCAGGAGCATCACAACATACAATTCATCCGTGGGCGCGTCTCGGAGGTGAGCGAGACCAACGACAACCGCCTGTCTATCAAGACAGAAGACACTTTGTCGGGTCGTCCGATGAAGATGAAACTCGATATGATAATCCTCCTTGCCGGTATGGAAGCCAAGAAAAACACCCGCGAAATCGCCCAAAAATTTGACGTTGAGACCGAAGAATCGGGATTTTTGCGCTCCAAAGATTTCCACATCGGCGCAGGCATCCTAAGCAAAAAAGGCGTTTTTGCCGCCGGCACTTGCATCTCACCAATGTCAATCAAGGAGACGATAGAAAACGCACGGAGTTCGGCGTTGCAAGTTAACGAATACCTTAAAACGTTATAAACTATGGACTTCGGATTTTCAACATTGGAGACACGCTCGATAGAGTACGACCATTTTGACCGCAAACTCATCGAGTACCTTTTGCAGTACGAGCCGAGCCTTTTGGTGTGCCTCTCGTGCGGCGGCTGCACCGCCACTTGCAGCGCGGGCAATCTCACCGACTTCAACATCCGGCGCATCCAACTGATGGTGAAACGCGGCGAGACCGACACCCTCCGCGCCGAAATCGACAAGTGTATGCTCTGCGGCAAATGTATGCTCATCTGTCCCCGTGGCGTCAATTTGCGCAACGTCGTGATGCTCATTAAAAAGAAATTAACAATGGACAATGGACAGTTGACAATTCATAATTCGTAATTCATAATTCGTAATTCGTAATTCATAATTCGTAATTAAAAATGAATTTTAGCGATTATTTTTACTATCCGTTTTTGATAGGCACGATATTTTTGTTTATAGTCGTGATTGGAAGGTTCGTCAAGTGGTTTATCGGGCTGTCCAAAATCGACAAAATCCGTGTGCGCATCGGGCTGTTTTCGATGAAGACGTTGCAATCCGTGTGGGAAAGCATACGGGAAGGATTGTTGCACCACAACATCTTCAAAACCAACAAGTTGCTCGGCTATATGCACATGAGTTTGGCTTTTGGATGGTTTTTGCTGATTGTGGTGGGGCATATCGAAGTGTCGTGCTACCACGGCTCGATGTTTTTCCCGTTCCAAGAGTCGGTATTTTTCCGTTTTTACAACACCGAAAACGCTGATTTTCCGGGTCATACGTTTTTCAGTTATGCGATGGAAATACTGTTGTTTTTCGTATTGAGCGGCGTGCTGTTGGCGTATTTCAAAAGGTTTAGGAGCAAGACTTTCGGTATGAAACGCACCACACGGATGCGCTACGGCGACAGGATTGGACTTACGGCGTTGTGGCTGATATTCCCGATGAGATTTTTGTGCGAGACCTTCACGGCGGGTGTTTATCACAACGGCAGCCCGATTTTCAATGCAATTGGCGATTGGTTTGCATCCTTCGGCAATCTCCAACCATGGCTCAACCCTCTGTGGCTGACATATTCGGTGGTTTTGGGAACGTTTTTGGTGGTGATGCCTTTCACGCGATATATGCACATCCCGGCGGAAATCAACCTGATTTTCCTGCGCAATTGGGGCGTTACGCTCAAAGAACGCAAAGTTACAACTTTCACATTGGCAGAGGTTTACAGTTGTTCGAGGTGCGGCATTTGCATTGACGCCTGCCAACTCAACCTCGCCGGCATCAAAAATTCGCAGTCGGTATATGTCCTCAAAAACATCCGCAACAAAAACCTGACTGACGAAGTCCTATTCAACTGCCTATTGTGCGGCAAGTGTCAGGAGGCGTGTCCCGTTGGCATCGATGTCAACAAACTCCGTATCACTCAGCGCATTGAAACCACCAAACAATACAATTCGTCCTACGACTATTTGGAGACCGGCAAGGCAAAACAGACCGACCTCATATATTTTGCGGGCTGTATGACCCACCTCACGCCGTCCATCAAGAAGTCGATGCTCAAAATCCTCAACGCGGCGGGCGAGAATTATTGGTTTATGGACGAAAACAAGGCTCCGTGCTGCGGCCGTCCGCTGATGTTGGCGGGTCAGTACGACGCGGCGCAAAAGTTGATTGACAACAATACAAAGATGATTCTCGATTCGGGCGCAAAGAGATTGTTGGTAACGTGTCCGATTTGCTACAAGGTGTTCAAGGAAGACTACCAACTGCCTAACGTTGAGGTACTTCACCACTCTGAATACATCCTCGAACTCGTCAAGAGCGGCCGACTGAAAGTGAACGCCTCCGACCTCCGCGCCGTCTATCACGACCCCTGCGAACTCGGTCGCGGCAGCCACATTTACGAACAGCCCCGCGAACTCCTCTCCTCGACGCTTCAACTCGTCCCGATGGATCGCGAGCGCGAGAAGGCTCTCTGTTGCGGCGGCAGTCTCGCCAACACCAAAATCTCTATGGCGGAGCGCGACGTCCTCGCCGGCAAGGCTATGGAAGAATTTGCATCCTACAACCCCGACATCGTAGTAACCTCCTGCCCATTATGCAAAAAGACTTTTGCAAAGGTAAACAGCGTGGCAGTGAAGGACTTGGCGGAAGTTGTTGTGGGGGCGATGAAGAAAGAACAATAAGGACAAATTTCGGGGGATTTGATGAAATGGCTCAAAAAATTTTGGGGGATTTGATGAAATGGCTTAAAAAATTTTTGGGGATTTGATAAAATCCCTCAAAAAATTTTGGGGGATTAAATAAAAGTATTATTTTTGCAACGGATAATTAACACGTTTGCAATATGAAAATTGTATATAAACGAAAACTTTACGACCGTTTGCTGCAATGGAAAAACGAGCGGCAGGGCAAAACTGCGATATTGGTGGAAGGTGCAAGGCGTGTAGGCAAATCCACCTTGGTAGAGGAGTTTGCAAAACGCGAATACAAATCCTACATTCTCATCGACTTCAACAATGCATTGAAGTCAACAGTCGCGCTGTTTGACGAACTGTCAAATCTAAATATGCTGTTTGCATCGCTGCAAAACACCTACAATGTGCAACTATTTGAGCGGAAATCTGTTATAGTATTAGACGAGGTGCAGAAATGTCCAATGGCGCGTCAGGCAATAAAATATTTAGTTGCCGACGGACGCTACGACTACATAGAAACCGGCTCGTTAATCAGCATACGCAAAAACGTCCAAAACATCACAATCCCAAGCGAAGAAGAACGCATAACGATGCACCCAATGGATTACGAAGAGTTTCGTTGGGCATTGTCAGACAGCGTTTCTGTTCCGCTCTTGCATCAGGCTTACAGCCAAAAAACACCTTTGGGAGCGGCTCATCGCCAAAAAATGCGCGAACTTCGGCTCTATATGCTTGTAGGCGGAATGCCGCAAGCCGTCAACACATATTTGGAAACCAACAATTTTATGCAGGTTGACCGCACCAAACGCGACATCATAAGACTTTATGAAGAAGATTTCAAAAAAATAATGCCCACGGGACAGTTGGGACAATTGTTTATGTCGATACCGGCGCAATTGAACCGTTCGGCGGGGCGTTTTGTTCCCTTCAATGCCATAGGCGGTGTTAGCGGCGGCAAACTCTCGGAAATGATTCAGGCTTTGGAGGAAAGTAAAACTGTGGTTTTCTCCTACCACTGCACCGACCCGAATATAGGAATGTCGCTATACAAAGATTTTTCGCGTTACAAGATTTTTCTTGCCGACACGGGTCTGTTTGTTACTCTGTGCTTTTGGGACAAGGATTACACAGAAAACATTATTTACGAAAAACTTTTGTCCGACAAATTGGACACAAACCTCGGATATGTATATGAAAATATTGTGGCTCAAATGCTTACAGCGTCGGGCAACAATTTGTTTTATTATACATTTCCCAAAGACGACAGCCACAATTACGAAATAGATTTTCTACTTTCTCGCGGCAACAAGATAGTTCCGTTGGAAGTAAAATCCTCCGGCTACAAATCCCACAAATCGCTTGACGCTTTTTGTGAAAAATTTTCGTCCCGTATCGGCGACAGAATTTTGATTTACACCAAGGATTACGCCAAAGACGGAATGACCACCTGCCTGCCGGTATATCTTACACAATTTATTTAGCGAGGGAAGAATAAAGAATCGTTTTATTTTGAAGTCACGAATTGTGATTTTAAAAATATATCATATTGATAATCAACCATTTCCCGTGAAGTCGCAAATTGCGACTTCACAAAATCCAAGGCGGGGTGTACCCCCGCCTTTTTTGTAACGTCCTTTCAGGACTTAACAACCTTTCCCTTCATTTCCTGATTGTTACCTTATGCACCTTGCCGTCCACGTGTTCCACAGACAAGACGTTGTAGCCCTGTTCCTTGGCGGATTTGGGGAGATTGTTGAGAGGTTCGCCTTCGGTGAGCAACACTTCAAGAATGTCGCCGTCCTGTATCTGCGCGAGTTTTAGTTTGGTCTTTACAAACGTCATCGGGCAATGCTCCTTGGTGATGTCTAATGTATGTGTAGCCATTTTTTGTGAATTTTGTTTGTTGCAAAAATACGGCGTTTGGACAATATACCAAAAGCAACAGACAAATATTTAGCAAAAAATTCGATATACCACTTTTAGTTTGAAAATGAAGAGGATTGTAGTAATTTTGCGGCGGAAAACAATAAAAAAACGACAAAAATGTTTGATTTCAGCGAGGAAGAACTGCACCGTTATTCGCGGCACATTCTGTTGAAGGAAGTTGGCGTGGAGGGGCAGCAAAAAATAAAAGACGCAAAAGTTTTGGTAGTTGGCGCGGGCGGATTGGGGTCGCCGGTGATAATGTACCTTGCGGCGGCGGGCGTTGGCACTATCGGCATCGTGGACGGCGACGCGGTGGACGTGAGCAACTTGCAGCGGCAAGTGATACACCACACCGCCGACATCGGACGCAGCAAGGCGGAGTCGGCGCGGGAGAAGGCACAGCAAATCAATCCGCACGTCAACATCGTGGTTTTCAAGGAGTTTCTAAAAGCCGAAAACGCCCTGCAAATCATTTCCGAATACGATTTTGTGGTGGACTGCACCGACAATTTCCCCGTAAAATTCCTCATCAACGACGCTTGCGTGATGATGGGCAAACCGTTTAGTCATGGCGGCATCTTACAGTTTGAGGGACAGACATTTACGCACGTACCGGGTAGCGCGTGTTACCGTTGCATATACGATGCGCCGCCGCCAAAAGATTCTGTGCCGTCGTGCGCTCAGGCGGGCGTACTCGGCGCAATTGCCGGAATGTTGGGGACGATTCAGGCAGCGGAGGTATTGAAATATTTCACCAGCGCGGGCGAACTGCTCACCAACAAATTGTTAGTATTCAACGCCTTGACGATGGATTTCAACAAGATTTCCCTCGACCGAAACCACCGCTGTCCCGTCTGCGGCGATAGTCCTGTTATCAAGCAACTCATTGACTATGAGCAAAAATCGTGCGAATTGACCAACCATTAAAACCATGAACGAAACACAGAAAAAGAAACTTTCGCTGATTGCATTTTCGGGCGATTTCGACAAGTTGACCGCCGTATTCACACTTGCGACAGGTGCGGCGGCTGTTGGCTACGAGGTAAATGTTTTTTTCACTTTTTGGGGACTCGACGCCATCAAGCAAAAACGCGGCAGAAGTTTTGTGGGCGGCAATTTCCTGACTAAAATTTTCGGTTTTCTAATGGGCGGACTCAGCGCAACGCCCACGAGCAGATTTAATTTTTGGGGGTTGGGACCCAAAATTTTCCGCGCCCTCATGCGTCGCAATAACGTTGCCACCCTCGAAGAACTCGTGGACGCCGCCATAGCCTTGGGAGTCAACCTCTACGCCTGCGAAATGGCGATGCACGTACTCGGCCTCCGTCAGTCAGACTTCATCCACGAAGTAAAAGACACTTTAGGCGTAGCCACATTTTTGGAGATTTCGGAAGGCGGAAGGACGATGTTTATATGATAGAGCGCGGTCGGCTCAACGGGGCAACGTCAAGTTTAATGTAAATTTTATCCACAAAATATAAAAAAGGCATGGATTATGCTGTATTTTGCAACGGTAACTATTGCCAAAATACAGAAAAATGAAATTAAGAACACTACATATTGTTATCACTGTGCTGATTGCCCTCTGCGCCACATACAACGCGAGAGGACAACAGTCCACCACCCTACTCGACAGCCTCAACAGCAAGTTGCAGCGCAACTACGAGAACGGCGCACCGGCGGAGGACAACATCAAAATCCTCCGCACCCTATACGACATGACCAAAATCTCGTCGCCATACCTCGCGCTCGAATACGCGGGACAGGCGTTGCA
>CAMJWL010000177.1 GCA_946409405.1 uncultured Bacteroidales bacterium | reverse complement strand
GGGTGTCGTAGTAGTTGTCTTGTGGAAAATCCTTGGACAGAAGGCAGATTTCCATAAACTCTTTGGCGCGGCTCAGTTGAGTGCGGATGAGCGCAAGGTCTGTCGAAAATTTCATGTCCTCCACTTTGCTCTCGCCGAGAGAGCCGAGGCATTTGTCTTTCAGTAGGTTGCGCAGTTTGTTAAAACCCGTCTTCTGTTCAAAGTTGTGTGGATAAATCATTGTTTGTTGTTGTCGTTGTCTTTCTTTTTGACTTCCTTGGGGTCGTCCTTGGGCTGTTGTTTTTTCCTGAAACATTCTTTGAGTTTCAGGAACCTTTTGCGACGCTTGAAGATGAATCCGTCTGCCGAAATCTCGAAGATGAAGTCTTTTGACTTTGGCTCGTTGTATTCAAACTTTTCGTCCATTTCGCGGGGCCATTCGCCTTGTTGGAGTTCCTTTTTGTATTTTTCGATGTATGAAAGTTCTTCAAACATCTGTTTTTTGAGGTATATGTCGCGGTCTTCGAGTACGGTCTTGGCTTTCTTCTCGCGGGCTTCCTTTTTTTCTGTTGCCCTTTTGATTAGCATGCCAATGCCTACGATTACGCCTATTGCTACCAGCACGCCGAATGTGCCTACGAAACTTGTCAAAAATGTATCTCCCATGTCCTTATACGTTTTAGATTAGTTAATACCAAAAGTGTCGGCGCAAAGGTAACAAAAAAATTGTCATTCCCCAAACATCGTATGCAAGGGAATGACAATTTTTTTCTTAGCGGTTGACTATCAGAGGTCTTCGAGCAACTTGCCGCCGTTGTTGCCGGTGGTGTTTTCGCGGTCGATGTATGTAAGCGCGATGCACTTGCCGCCTTTGCCGCCGTCGTTGAGCACGATGGTGCCGTACTCGTTGCACCAGACGCGGTTGATGCTGATTTTGTAGTCGCCGTTTGACTCCTTGATATAATAATCCTGACACTCGTCGTATGCGCCGTACTTCACGGAGAGCCATTTGCTGAGGTTGTGGAAGATGTCCATGCTGCCGATTTCGTACTCGTTGAAACGGACGGTGATGTTGGCCACTTTGTCTGACTTGTGTCCCGACGCGCCGGAAGTGCTGTTGAGCGCGACATTGCAGTTGTAACCCGCGAATGAGCCGCTCAGACTGTTTTTCGTCAACTTTTTGAATCCTTTTTCTTCGAGTTTTGCGGCAAACTCCTCCGTGGTGCCGTCTATCGGAATTCCCATGAACGTGATGTGCTGCGCCCTCAGCATGCCGCTCATCAGCACGGCGGCGAGTAGAAGTATGATTCTTGTCATAATTTTTCGTCTTAATGGTTAAATGTGTTGCAAAAGTAATCATTCTGTTTCACAATCGCAATATCTGTTCCAAAAAAAATGCAAATGATATGCGGTGTTTGTTGCGTCAGAAGTGTACGCAAATTTTTTTGTAAATTTTTTTCCAATTTTTTATGGAATAATAATCATTTTTGCATCAATTAGAAAAACAAAGTACAAATCACATAAAACAACATTAAGACATGGAAAACAAAACGTCATTTGAAAAGGCGAACCCTATTTTCAACACAGCAAAGATGACATTGTATTGGCTCGCGCAATCGGGTGTGCCAAACGCCCGAATCTACCTGCATGAAACGGGTTTTGACCGCGAGTTTAACCCGTCAACCATTCCCGCATTTGAAGCATGTGCGTTGCCTAACACAATCGGTCAGGAGATTAGATACACCGCTATCAACGACCTCGTGCGGCAGGCGGGCAACAAGAACATTCTTGACCTTGCCTGTGGCTATTCTCCAAGGGGTTTGGACATGATAGAGGAGGGCTACCGCTATCATGGCGGCGATTTGCAGATGGTGGTGCCTCAGATAGCACCCATTGTCAAGAAACTTGCCAAGGACAAAGCCGATATGGTGAGTTATTCTGTTGTGGACGTTACGGATTACAATTCGGTGATGGCTGCGGCAGACCAGTTGACCGGCCCTATCACCGTGATAACAGAAGGCCTGATGGTTTATCTGTCGGAATACGAAAAGCGCAGCCTGTGCTCCAACATTGCCTCTGTGCTTCAGAAACATGGCGGATGCTGGATTTGCCCCGATTTCAATACCAAAGAATATGCAATGGAGGTTAGTAAACTTTTCGTTGGCGAACACGCATTGGAGGCTGTCAAGAACACAATGAAACAGTACGCCGAAAAAAGTGGCGGCAACTTGACCAAGGATATGTCGGTAGATGTGGCATCAAACATGGAGATTTTCTCAGATGCCGGTCTCGAAGTCGAAATTCTGCCTTTTGGTACGGATGACATCAAACTGTTTTCGTACAGTCTGATGGAAGAAGAGAAGCGCGTTGCCTTGCGACGTCTCTTCAAGAAGGGCTCCATTTGGAAGATTGCATTGAAGAAGGTATGCCAATCTTCAACATCGACTCCCGACACCCATGCAAGCGGATTCAGTGCAAATTTGCAAATCGAAAACGATGCCCTGTCGGTTACAATTGTTGGCAGACTTGATTCCCTTACCGCCCCGCTGTTGATAGAAAAATATGAAGGCATCGAACGCGAAGGCGCAATTCGAAGCGTAACATTCGACATGGAACATCTGTCATACGTCTCGTCGGCAGGTCTGCGCGTTTTGACGATGATTCGCGATTCGGTGGATGGCAATGCCGTGGTGAAAAACAGCAATGGCACTGTTGCAGAAATTCTGAAACAGGCAGATTTCACCGTGAATCCCGCGAACTCAGCAAAAAATTCACAAAAACTTAACATTGCCATTTCTCAAATCGACTGATAATTATTATCTTTGCCAATAAAACACTTGGAAAAAAAGCGAAATAATTATGGCAATATCATTAGACGACTTATCACGCAAACTGCCTATTGGCAGACAGAGTTTCACCGACTTGCGACAAGCAGGCTGCCTGTACGTCGATAAGACGGATTATGTGTATTACCTTGCCAATTCTGGCACCAAATCATATTTCCTTGCCCGCCCGCGACGTTTTGGCAAAAGTTTGATGGCCAATACTTTGCGAGCATATTTTGAAGGGTGCAAGGAGAGTTTTGAAGGCCTCAAAATCTACAACTACGAAAAAGATTGGACCAAATATCCAGTGGCGTATTTTGATTTTGTGGACAGCGAGTATTCCGATCCTGTTTCGTTGATTGTTAAGATTAGAATGTCTTTGTGGGAATTTGAAAGATACAACGGCATAGACTTCGATGAAAAATTCATCAAGGAGGCGGTGGAGAAAGACGACGACAAATCCGAAGGCCGGAAACTTTCGTACCGATTCAGATTCGATATGCAAACTATCTATGAAAGGACTGGTCTGAAAACTGTAATCATCGTTGACGAATACGACAATCCGCTGATTACGAGCGAGAATCTGCCCGAATCCAAGAAAATTTACCGTGGGTTTTTCTCGGTGTTGAAGTCCTCTGACCAGTACATCCGTTTTGCATTCATTACGGGAGTTACCAAATTTGCCAAAACCTCTATTTTCAGCGGTCAAAACCAACCTAACGACATCACCGAAGGCGAAAAATACTCGGCTATTTGCGGCATCACGCACGAAGAACTTATCGCCAACTTCACACCCGAAATCGAAAAACTTGCCAAGAAGAAAAAATTATCGTTTGACGGCTGCATCGCCGAACTCAAACGTTGGTACGACTGTTATCTTTTCCACGAGGACGGCGAGAAGGTGTTCAATCCCGTGAGCCTTCTTAATGCCTTTGACAAGTGCGATTTTATGAATTATTGGTACGACACCGGCAATCCCACCATCTTGATGAAGCGCATCCACAGCGCGTACTACGATTTCAAGCATTTGGTCAACGATGTGATTTATCCGAAAGAATATCTTAAAACATACAAGGACGACGACCTGAATACCGATTTGGTTCCTTTGCTCTATTACACGGGCTATTTGACGATAAAGAGTTTCAATGCGGTAAATCGTAATTACACTCTCGGTTTCCCAAACAACGAGGTGGAACTCAGTTTCTTACACGGTTTGGTAAACGAGTTTTACCGAGCACCAAATGATTTGGTTGGGTTCTTGTACGCCGATTTTTTGGACGATTTGGAGTCTGGCAATATCGACAGTCTTATGGAGCGTTTTCAGGCGTTGTACAGCACCCTGCCATACGCCAACAACAACAATGCCAAGTATTTGGAGCGCGACTTTCAAAACGTCATTTTCCTTGTGTTCACCATTTGCGGGCAGTTTGTGGTTTCGGAGGCGCATTTTTCCAAGGGCAGGGCAGACAGCATCGTTGCCACCAGCAAATACGTCTATCTTTTTGAGTTTAAGATGGACCAGGACGCACAGACCGCTCTCGACCAAATCGACGAAAAGGATTACGCCGGACGGTTCAAAAAAGACGCGAGGAAGTTGTACAAAGTAGGCGTCACTTTTTCGAGCGAGGAGAAGAACATCAAGGAATGGAAGGTGGCGTAATGTGTTTGTAGAGTGCAAGATATACCGCCTCAAAAAAATTACGAAAAATTAACATTGTCTTCTAACATTCTGACATATAATTTATTACCTTTGCATCACGAAATAATTGAGAAAAAAGTGAAAAAATAATTTGCAAAATAGTTTGAGATTCAAGAAAAAAATTATAATTTTGCATCTCAATTATGTTAATTAATTAAGTTAAACACAAATGCCTACAATTCAACAGTTAGTTAGAAAAGGTAGAAAGACTATTACGGTAAAGAGTAAGTCTCCGGCATTGGATTCGTGTCCTCAGAAGCGCGGTGTGTGTGTACGTGTATATACCACCACGCCTAAGAAACCTAACTCGGCTATGCGCAAAGTGGCCAGGGTAAGGCTCTCGAACTCCAAGGAAGTGAACGCCTACATCCCCGGTGAAGGCCACAATCTTCAGGAGCACTCCATCGTAATGGTTCGTGGCGGCCGTGTAAAAGACCTTCCCGGTGTGCGCTACCACATCATCCGTGGCACGCTCGATACCGCCGGCGTTGCCAACAGGGGTCAGCAGAGGTCTAAGTACGGTGCCAAGAGACCTAAGAAAAAGTAATTTTTTAAAAAAGTTCATTTAGCAGAAATGAGAAAAGCAAAACCAAAGAAAAGGGTGATCCTTCCCGATCCTGTGTATGGCGACTCGCTCGTTACGAGGTTCGTTAACGACATGATGGTCGATGGCAAGAAGAGCATCGCTTTCAAGATTTTCTACAGCGCAATGGACATTGTCGGCAAGAAGACAGCAGACACCGGCAAGACTCCTACCGAGGTGTGGAAGAAGGCTATGGAAAACATTACTCCCGATGTAGAGGTTAAGTCCAAGCGCATCGGTGGTGCTACTTTCCAGGTGCCCCAGGAGATCCGCCCCTCCCGCAAGGAATCCATTGGCGTGAAAAACTTGATTAAGTACGCTCGCCTCCGCTCGGGCCACTCCATGGCTGAGAAACTCGCAGCAGAAATCGTTGCCGCTTACAACGAGGAAGGCGCGGCCTTCAAGAAGAAGGAGGACACGCACCGCATGGCAGAAGCCAACAAGGCTTACGCCAACTTCAGCAGAATGTAAGACGTTAACAAGCACTTGAAGTATTAGACGACACCTTATATAATATAGAGAACCATGGACAACCAACTCGCAAATACAAGGAACATCGGAATAGCGGCTCATATCGATGCAGGTAAGACCACTACCACCGAGCGTATTCTTTATTATACGGGCGTTACCCACAAGATGGGTGAGGTCCATGACGGTGCCGCTACTATGGACTGGATGAGCCAAGAGAAGGAGAGGGGAATTACAATCACCTCTGCCGCCATCACGGCTTATTGGCCCTACGAGGGAACCAAGCACACCATCAACATCATCGACACCCCCGGACACGTGGACTTCACCGTCGAGGTGGAGAGGTCGATGAGGGTTTTGGACGGTGCTGTCGCAGTATTCTGCGGCGTAGGTGGAGTGGAGCCGCAGTCGGAAACTGTTTGGCGTCAGGCGGAGAGGTACAACGTGCCACGCATCGCCTTCGTCAACAAGATGGACAGAATAGGCGCCGATTTTTTCAGCGTCGTTCAGGAAATCGAAGAAAAACTTGGCGCGAACCCCGTGCCGGTGCAGATTCCGATTGGCAGCGAAGACAAGTTTGTTGGCATCGTGGACCTTATCGAGATGCAAGCATACGTATGGCACGACGACGACAACGGAATGACCTTCGACAAGACATCCATCCCAGCCGACCTCCAGGAGTCCGCAGCCGAATGGCGCGACAAGTTGCTTGAAAAATGTGGCGAACTTGGCGACGACGCTTTCCTCGAGAAATACCTCGAAGACAGCACCTCAATTACGGAACAGGACATCAAGGCAGTGCTTCGCAAGGCCACGATTGCCCTCAAAGCCGTTCCGGTACTTTGTGGTTCGTCGCTCAGGAACAAGGGCGTACAGAAACTCCTGGACGCAATTGTAGCATACTTGCCGAGTCCGCTCGACATTGGCGCGGTAAAAGGACACGACCCCGAGCACAAGGAAGTAGAGATACTCCGTCAGCCGGACAAAAAAGAACCTTTTGCGGCGTTGGCATTCAAGATAGCCGTAGACCCGTTTGTAGGCCGTTTGGTCTATATCAGGGTATATTCGGGAACGTTGAAAGCCGGCGAACAAGTGTTCAATGTGAGGACGGGCAGAAAAGAGCGCATCACCAACCTCTACCGCATGTCTGCCAACAAGCAGCAGGCGTTGGATTTTGTGGAGGCGGGCGACATCTGCGGCGCGGCTGGATTCAAAGACATCCGCACCGGCGACTCGCTCACCGACCAGAAACATCCGGTGGCATTTGAGTCAATCAAATTCCCCGACCCGGTGATAGGCGTCGCAATAGAGCCTAAGACTCAGGCAGACCTCGACAAACTCGACCTCGCGCTCCAGAAACTCGCCGAAG
>CAMJWL010000176.1 GCA_946409405.1 uncultured Bacteroidales bacterium | reverse complement strand
GAAAATCGTTCTTGCCAAATTCGTTCACCCAAAAGTGATTATAATAAGGTGTCATTCCAGGGAACATCGTGTCGTATTGGAGCAATGCGCGGAAGTCGTTGACCGTGGAGCGCAGGAACAGAAGTCCTGTGTCCAAAGGTTTGTCCGCAATGTATTGTGTAGGATTGTTGAAATCTTCGTTGGTGTATTCGATGTGGCGGAGGATTGGCAAGTAAGGTTCGAGGCAGTCGCTGCGCAGGGACACTATCTTGTCGTAGATTTTCTGGGCGCGGTGGTGAGTGGCGCGTATGGGAAACCAGTATTTGACGTCAGGCAACAGAGCGTACTCTACCGACTTCCCGATTTTGGTCTTTTCACCCTCGGAATTGTACGGAATTATCCTCTCCGTATATTCGGCTACGCCGTTATCAGGTTCGCAAATTGTTGCCGTCAATGTTTCCATCGAAAAAAAGCACTAATTGCCAAAAATTTTGGCAGTGGAAAACTCCAACACCTCGATTTTCGCTGCAAAGGTATAAACAATTTTGAAAAAAGTCGTCTATTTTTTTTTTTTGTACAGCGCGCTTTACATAAAATTTGGAAGTGTTTGAGGGTAAAAAAGTTGAATACAAAAATATTTTTACAATTTTTTTTGAGAGAGAAAATTAGATACACCTCCGTGCCTCCGTGCGAGAAAAATATTTATATTTGCATCTCGTTATAACACCGTAAAAAAATATGAACAGACTACTCATCACCCTCACACTCATCACCTGCCTGATTAACACGGCCTTACCGCAGTCGCAATGCCTCTTCAACAATGGCAACGGGCTGTTGGAGAGCCGCATCAACGACATTTCGATAGACCGCAACGGGATGATTTGGGTAGCTACAATGGACGGGCTTACGGTGTTTGACGGACACAATTTTTCCGAAAGTTGGTTTCCGCGACAAAACATCAACAAAATCCGCCCTCTATCAGACAGCGACATCCTTATAGCCACGGGCGACGGATTGTGGAAATACAACTACCAACGCTCAAAATTCTACCCCATACATTTTGAGGCAGACAATGCACCGGTGATGCCCTACGTGTCGGACATCGTGTGCAACGACACCATGGCATACATCGCCACGTCGGGATTTGGTCTATATAGTTGCAGGCACGGCGATACAGTTGCCATGCCAAGCAACATCGCCCACCTCATCGACACCAAATACATCCGCTCGCTCTTCCTCGACTCCAAAGACCGCCTGTGGGTGAGCGCATACGGCGACAAGACATACATATTCCGCTACGGCGCACGGCTCGGCACACCAGCCGACATCCCGCCAGACATCAACAAATACCTCGAAGACATCCACGGCAACATCTACGCCGCAAGCAACAATTCGGGCGTTGTAATCATCACCCCCGGCGGCGAAACCCAAAAAATCGCCCTCCCCGGCATCGGCGACACATATCCCGTATCCACCATCCTGCTCGACGGCTCGCAACTGCTCATCGGCACCGACGGTCTCGGACTCTGGGAGTACGACACGCAGACCGCCACCTCGCGACCTCTCGCCGCCGACGACCTCTCCTTCGACTTCGGCAAATCGAAGGTACACGCTGTAATCAAGGACAACGACGGCAACCTCTGGCTCGCGCTCTATCAAAAAGGTCTGATGCTCATCACCAAAGAATCGCCTATTTTCGACAACTATTACTACCGCCCAAACAGCGACAAAAACATCGGCAGCAACTCCGTGGGCGCAATCGCCGACTGCAAGGGCGAGATATGGATTGGCACGGAAGGCGACGGCATCTACATCATTGGCAACAACAAGACTGTATCCCACATCGACATCACAGACAAGCACGGACGTCCCATCATGACCAACATCATCAGCATGATAAACTCCGACGACCAAACCCTATGGGTAGGCACATACAGCAACGGACTCATCAAGATGGACATCGCCACGCGCCGCACCCTCAAAACATACGACCTGCTCGGCATATCGTCCATCACCGCCGCGCCAAACGGCAAACTCCTCCTCACCTCGTTCGGCAAAGGAATAGGAATCTTCGACCCCAAGACCGAACAATACAACAGCGGCATCCTCGTAAACCCTCCGTGGGCCAACAACATCAAAATCGACGCCTCAAACAATTATTGGATAGGCACTTACGACGGACTGTGGTTTGTGGACAAAGACACCAAGACAAGCCGCAAATACACCGCAGAAAACGGCTACCTCACCCAAAACGCAATCATCGACATCTACATCGACGACAAGGGACTCGTATGGTGCGCCACACGCGACGGCATAGTGGTAATCAACCCCGTCAACGGCAACCGGCAGCACCTCCTCCAAGGCATCATAATATGCAGCATCGTAAAAGACAAGATGGGCTTCGTATGGGCAAGCACCCACGACGGACTTTACAGATACGACTCATCGAGCAAAACTTTTGTAAGGTTTGGCATCGAGGACGGGCTAAAAAGCAGCGAATTTGCAAGCCGCGTGGGCATCGTGATGAACAACGGAATGGCATGTTTTGGCGGCACGATGGGCGTTACAATGATCAAAAACGACAACCTCGCCGAAACCCCGTCCACCGGCGAAGTGGTGCTGAGGGGTGTTACCGTAAACAATTACAACGTGCAAATAGGCACCCAGTACGACGGCACCACCATCCTCACCCGAAACATCGCCGACGCCGACACCATATACCTCACCGAGTCGCTCAACTATTTTGCCATACAATTTGCCACCTCAAACCCCGCCAAACTCCAGCAGACACGGTTCCAGTACCGCATGTTGGGATTCGACAGCACATACACCCAATGTGCGCGGGGCGTGATGCAGGCAAGTTTTACCAACATGAAAAGCGGCACCTACACCCTCGAAATCCTTGCAAACATCCGCAATTCGCAGAGCCATGCGCGGCGGCTCACCATCATAATACATCCCGTATGGTACAGGACGATGTGGGCAAAGTCGCTGTTGGTAATTGCCATAGCCACAATCATATACTTCATATACAACTACTACCGCGAAAAAATCCGCCGCCGCCAGAGCGAAGCCATCAACGAGATGAAGATGCAATTTTTCATCAACATATCGCACGAAGTACGCACGCCCCTCACCTTAATAATAGACCCGCTCGAAAAACTCCTCTCCCGCCCCAACATCGACGCGGAAACATCACACCTATATAAAATAATGAAGGTAAACAGCCAGCGAATCCTCCGCCTGGTGAGCCAACTTCTGGATCTCCGCAAGATAGACAAAGGGCAGGTGATGATGAAATTTGGCAAGACAGAACTCTGCTCCTTCGTGCGCGAAATCATCGAAAGTTGTACACCCCTCTCGGACACCAAGGAAATCACCATCAACCTCACCAACAACCGCCACGGCGAGATATTCGCATGGATAGACCCCGAAAACTTCGAGAAGATAATGCTCAACCTCATCAACAACGCCATCAAATTTGCACCCGTTGGCGGCGAGATAGACATAGACATCTCCCAGTACGACGACGAACATAAAATCCGCATCACCGTGCAAGACAACGGCATAGGCATACAGCAGGACGACATCGAGAAGATATTCCAGCGTTTTTATCAGGTGAAGACCGCCCAAAACCGCTACACCACCGGCACGGGCGTAGGGCTGCACCTTGCGCGTTACCTTACCGAACTCCACAAGGGACGCCTGTACGCCGAAAACCGCAAAGACCGCCAGGGCAGCCGTTTTACGGTGGAACTCCAGATGGGACACGAGCACCTGCGCCCCGAGGACATCATCGAGGAGCCAGAAAACACGCCGCAATGGAACGCCGCCAAAAAGAAAAACACCGACGACAAACCCTCCGTTGCCACATCCCGACTCAAAACCATCTTCATCATCGACGACGAAGACAGCATCCGCACCTACCTGAGCGAGCAACTCGGCGGCGAATACCACACCGTATGCTTTGAAAACGGCAAAGACGCCCTCGACAACGTTATCGCCCAGAATCCAGTCCTTATAATATGCGACATCATGATGCCCGAGATGGACGGATGGACCTTCTGCCGCAAGATAAAGCACAATTTCAAGACGAGCCACATCCCCGTCATCCTCCTCACCGCGCTTGGCGACGAGGCAAACAAGGCGCAGGGCATCGACATCGGGGCAGACATGTATTTGGAGAAGCCCTTTAACACCGAGTTTCTCAAAAAAATAATCAAAAACCTCATCCAAAACCGCGAAAAAGTAACCAACAGCATCGTACAGAAGGCGGATTCATACGACATTGAGAGCATCGAACTCAAATCGCAAGACCAGATACTGATGCAGAAGGTGATGCAGATTATCAAAGACAACATATCGCACCGCGACCTCAACGTGGAGATGCTTGCCGACACCATAGGCATATCGCGAGTGCACCTCCACCGCAAAATCAAGGAGATAACGGGTCTCTCCGCCCGCGACTACCTCAAAAACATCCGCATGAAGCAAGCGTCGCTACTGCTCACAGATAGGAGCCTCACCATCAGCGAGATAGCATACGCCGTGGGCTACTCCAACCCCGCGCACTTCTCCTCGTCGTTCAAGGCGTTCTACGGCGTATCGCCCACCGAATACGCCGGCCGCGCAGCCAAGGAAGACGAGGACGACGACACGCCCAAACAACCGTCTATCAATCAATAACATACAAAATATTTATAAAAATTAACATTCAAACACTTGCAATATAAAAAAAACATCTTACTTTTGCAAAGTGGTATAAACACACAAAAGCACAGTATGATTGTCATATAGGGCTAATAATCAACAATTTAATCAAAACGGTAATATGTACTTATTAGGATTTGACATTGGAAGCTCGTCAGTGAAGGTATCGCTGATCAATGCAGAGTCGGGTTCGTGCGAAGCATCCGCATTCTACCCAAAACAGGAAATGAAAATTACCGCCAAAGAAAGCGGATGGGCGGAGCAAGACCCTATGCTTTGGTGGAACAACACTAAACTCGCGCTTGCAGAGGTGATGAACGCCGCCTTCGTACCAGCATCCGAAATCAAGGCGATAGGCATTTCGTACCAAATGCACGGTCTCGTTGCCGTTGACAAAAACCATAACCCCCTGCGTGATGCAATCATCTGGTGCGACTCCCGTGCCACAGGCATCGGTGCAAAAGCACTCAACGAAATCGGCTCCGACAAATGTCTCGCTCACCTGCTCAACTCTCCGGGCAACTTCACCGCATCAAAACTCAAATGGGTGAAGGACAACGAACCCGACATATATAATAAGATATACAAAATAATGCTTCCCGGCGACTTTATCGCCATGAAACTCACCGGCGAAATCAAGACCACCATCGGCGGCCTGTCGGAAGGCATGTTCTGGGATTTCAAAAACAACAGCGTTGCAAAATTCCTCCTCGACTATTACGGATTCGACGAGGCTTTGCTGCCTGAAATTGTACCCACATTCTCCATCCAGGGCGAACTCTGCGAAGAAGCCGCCAAGGAACTCGGCCTCCAGAAAGGCACCAAAATCAGTTACCGCGCCGGCGACCAGCCTAACAACGCCCTCTCGCTCAACGTACTCAACCCAGGCGAAATAGCAGCCACGGGCGGCACATCGGGCGTAGTATATGGCGTGTCGGAAGAAATAAAATACGACCCGCTCTCCCGCGTCAACACCTTTGCGCATGTAAACCACACCCACGAACTCAACCGCCTCGGCATCCTGCTATGCATCAACGGCACGGGCATCCTCAATTCGTGGCTCAATAAGCAAGTGGGCGGCGGCGCAACCAAATATCCCGAAATGGATCGCATCGCAGCCGATATTCCCATCGGTTCCGAAGGCCTCAGCATCATGCCTTTTGGCAACGGTGCGGAGCGCGTACTCCAAAACCAGAACCCGGGCGCGGCTGTAATGAACCTCAACTTCAATATCCACAAGTCAGCACACCTCTACCGCGCAGGCCAGGAGGGCATCGCCTTCTCCTTCAAGTACGGCATGGACATTATGAAGACCATCGGCATCGATTGCAAGGTAATCCGCGCTGGAAAGGCAAACATGTTTTTCTCGCCGGTATTCCGCAACACCCTCGCCACCACTACGGGCGCGGCGATAGAACTCTTCAACACCGACGGCTCGGTAGGCGCAGCACGTGGCGCAGGCATGGGCGCGGGCATCTACAAGACACCGGAGGAAGCGTTTGCCACACTCAAAAAGGTGGAGGTTACCGAACCCGACACCGCAAACCAGCAGGCATACGACGACGCATACGGCGCATGGAAGGAAAATCTTGAAAAACTCACAAAATAAAAATAACAAATTCACACAACTACAAAATGGCTAAAGAATATTTCGCTAACATTGGCAAAATCAAATTTGAAGGCAAGGATTCTACCAATCCTATGGCTTTCCACTACTACGACGAGAACAAGGTTGTAATGGGCAAGACCATGAAAGAATGGCTCCGTTTCGCAATGGCATGGTGGCACACCCTCTGTGCAGAAGGCGGCGACCAGTTTGGCGGCGGCACAAAGAAGTTCCCCTGGAACGAAGGCAAGGACGCTGTAACAATCGCTAAGCAGAAGGCAGACGCTGGCTTCGAAATCATGCAGAAACTCGGCATCCCCTACTTCTGCTTCCACGACGTTGACCTCGTTTCGGAAGGCGCATCGGTAGAGGAGTACGAGGCAAACATGAAGGCCATCGTTGCTTACCTCAAGGAGAAGATGAAGGCTACCGGCATCAAGTTGCTCTGGAGCACCGCCAACGTATTCGGCAACGGCCGCTACATGAACGGCGCATCTACAAACCCCGACTTCGACGTTGTAGCCCGTGCTATCGTGCAGATTAAGAACGCCATCGACGCCGGCATCGAACTCGGCGCAGAAAACTACGTATTCTGGGGCGGCCGCGAAGGCTACATGAGCCTCCTCAA
>CAMJWL010000175.1 GCA_946409405.1 uncultured Bacteroidales bacterium | reverse complement strand
CAAACAGCCGCCGGCGCAAATTTCTTGAACCTCGCGTCCTGTTCGCCGCCGTCAGGTTTCAGGAGAACGGGACAGTTGATGTTGTTTGCTTTTAATTGATTGAAAATCAACCTCATCGCGGCGATCTTGTTGCGGCTTTGCGGCTCGGCGATAATGATGGATTGGAGTGCGGACGGCTCGTCCGCGTTTGATAGGTCTTGGCGGACGAGCCGTCCGCATTCCATAAACCGTCCGCATTCCAACTTTTCATTTACATAAACCACTTCAACGCCCTTATTATCACCCGTTTCGCTATTGTCAAAAATCATAACTCCACGGAGCAAGGCGCGGCATTTTGCCACGATATTGCCATCGTTGCAAATCACGAGGTCGGGCTTTTTGTTGGCCTTGACGAGCGAATCGAGAGCGGCGGCAAGTTTTTGGAGTTCGGTTTCGTTGTTGATGGTAATGGCAACGGCTGCCGGATTGTCGCCGTCAAAAATGCCGACGGCGGTAGATTTGCGCTTTTGGTAATGGTATGGGTCGTAGAAGAATGGGATTTCGGGCAACGGGTCGCTCTGAGCGATATAATCACGGTAAGCAACAATTTCTTGGGCGGGAAGTATCTCGTTTTCAGGCTGTTCAGTAAGCGAAACGCGGATAGTATCGCCAATGCCATCGTTCAAGAGCGGACATATACCAGCGGCAGATTTGATGCGTCCATCGTCGCCCTCGCCAGCCTCGGTAACGCCAAGATGCAGACAATAATGCATCTGTTCGTCCTTCATAGCCTTCACCATCAGACGCGCCGCACGTATTGCAACGGTTGGGTTGGACGATTTCAACGAAATTGCAACATCATTGAAATCCTCAGCCTTGGCAATCCTCAAAAATTCCATCACCGACTCCACCATGCCTTCGGGCGTGTCGCCGTAACGGTTTAATATACGCTTGGACAACGAGCCATGATTGGTGCCAATCCTGACCGCCGTACCGTGCTCGCGGCACACTTTCAAGAAATCGCGGAAGGTGTCTTCCAACAATTTGCCCTCCGCCTTAAACTCGTCCTCGGTCAAGCAAGCCAATTCGTGATGACCGAAATTGCCTGGATTTACGCGCACTTTTTCAACAATTTTGGCGCACTCGAATGCAATCGCAGCATTGAAATGAACGTCGGCAACGAGGGCGCAGATGCCGTTGATTCGGTCGTGAATTGCCTTCAATGCCTCGACATCCTTCATCGACGGCACGGTAACGCGCACGATTTTGCAACCAGTTTTGTTGACGACGTTAATTATTTGTGCTACCGTCTGTTCAATGTCGTCAGTTGGAGTATTGCACATAGTTTGGACAACGATTTCATTATCGCCGCCTATCTTAACGCCGCCAATCTTCACCTCGTTGGTAACATTGCGGTTGTAATTGGTTAACGAACTGATATATTCCATCTTCATATTATTTAACGCCGCTTGCGCGGCTGTTTGAAACGTCAATTACCGTCAATTAACAAAAAATTATCGTCAATTTTTTTATTCCATTTACAACGAATTATCGTCAATTATTTTTATAACATCCCAAAATTGACGGTAATTGACGAAAAAATTGACGGTAATTTTCGTTTATAAAAACAAGCGGGCGAGCCGCCCGCACTCCACACTATTCCACGTAGAGGACGAGGCCTTTGAGGTATTCGCCTTCGGGGTGGTACATCGATATTGGGTGGTCGTTGGGCTGAGTGAGTTGATGGAGGATGCGGATTTTGCGCTTGGCTTGGAGCGACGCCTCCATCACAGCCATACGAAATGTCTGTTTGTCAATCGCCTGAGAGCAAGAAAATGTAAACAAGATGCTGCCCGGCGCAATGCGTTCCATCGCCGCACGGTTGATGCGCGTGTAGCCCTTGACAGCCTGATTGGTGACGTTGGCGTGCTTGGCGAAAGCGGGCGGGTCGAGGATGATGAGGTCGTATTTGTTTGGCTCCATCTTGTCGAGAAACTCAAATGCGTCGGTGGCGATTGCCTCGTGGTTGAGGTCAAAACCATTTAATTCGCAGTTTCTAACTGTCAAGTCGATAGCCGTTTGCGATGCGTCAACGGAAGTAACGCTCGATGCGCCGCCCTTGAACGCCGACACCGAGAATCCGCCCGTGTAACAAAACATATTCAGGACATTCCTGCCCTTGGAATACTGACGGAGCAAAAGTCTGTTTTCGCGTTGGTCAACGAAATAACCCGTCTTCTGACCCTCCACGACGTTCACATAAAATTTCATTCCATACTCCAAAACCTCCTTTTCAGCCTCGTTGCCGTAGAGAAAACGGTTTTCAATGGCCGCGCCGTCGGATTTGGGGATGGTCTTGTCGCTCTTGTCGTAGATGGTCGTTACCTTGTCGCCGAGTATCTCGCGGAAAATCTCCGCAAACATCTCCTCCAACAAGTACATACCTTTGCTATGTGCCTGAAAAACAACAATTCCGTTGTAATAATCACAGATAAAACCCGGAAAACCGTCGCCCTCGCCGTGTATCAACCGGCAGACGTTGGTATCGGGATTGTCGAGATAACCGATTGATTGTCTTAGCCTTATTGCCGACTCAATCTTCGACTTCCAAAACTCGCGGTCGGGCTCCACCTCGTCGAAGGTGAACATACGCACGGTAATAGAGCCGATTTTTTGATAATGACCGAGACCGAGGAAAGCATTGCGGCTGTCATAGACGGCAACATTCTCACCATCAACGGCATTGCCAATAATATTCTTGATTGCTCCCGAGAAAATCCACGGGTGCAGACGCTGCAAAGACCGTTCCTTGCCGGTCTTCAATATCACTTTGGGGTAGTTGTACTGTCGCATTTGTGTAAGTTTTTTTGATGCGCAAAGATAGCAAATTTCTACCACCCGATAAAAAATTTTTGCTATTAACGTTACAATCCCCTCGACAAATCCTCGTTGTACGCCACGAGTTTTTGCTGCATCTGCGCCGCCGACTTCTTGAAATCGGCAAAAGTCATACCGCCCGACAGCAATCCGCCCAACAGCGGCACAGCCTTGCCCAAGACGTTGGTCGCGCCTTTGTTGGCGAGTTTTTCGCCCAAATTGGTGAGGATTTTCTTGGCGAGAGCAAATCCGGCGGTCTTCATTATGAACTCTACGAACTCTTTGCCCGAATTTTTCCACGCTCCACCTAACACTTTCTGTATCAACGAATCAACATCATTGACTCCAAGCATAAATCCAAGGCACAGCAACGTGCTACTCTTTTGATATTCGGAGTCGGTAGGGAACGCGGTTTCGTAGAAATTGACGCCATAGATATACGCCAACTTTTGCGACAAGATGATGTAATACGCGAGGTTTTGCACGATGTCGGGACCCGCCGCCGCAATGCCCCACACGCCGCCCGGCAGTCCCGCAAGAAACGACAGCCCCGCAGTCTGCAACACGGCACTTTTAATAATCTTGTCGGCGATATAATTGACCTCCGTAATGCCAATCGCCCGCACCGGATTGTCAACAAAATACATTTGCTCCTCCTTCGAGAGATTTGGCTTGTACTTAAACAGCGTCTCCCTCAAAAATTGCTCCCTGTCCACCCTTGTGGCAGGATTATCGATGGCGTTGATAATTAAGGTGTTGATGTCCATAATAGTAAAGGTGTTAAATTATGCAGCGATACCTTCCGAAAATAGATATTCGGGCGCGATGTCGATTTGTCCGTCGAGCCAAGTTACCGTCCAACCATCAAGTGCAAAATTAGCAAACACAGCCTCGTTCCTCAACGGCGCAAAGACCTTGTAACGTTCAATCAAGGGCATACAGTCAAAGATTTTCACACTACCATCGTTGAACGTCAGGGTCAATTTATAATCGGGGGCGGTCTTCGCCGAAGTAACCCAAATGAGAGGATTGTCAAGTTTCATATTAGTCCAAGGGATTAATTGTTATTAAAGATTCGCCTTTTTCCATTCTTTGCCAATTTTCCAAAAGTTCGTCCTGATGCAAATCAAGCCATTCATAGACAAAATTCAAGGCTCGACGCGGCATCTCACCAACGACCTTGCCTGTCTTGATGTCAATCGTCGCACGATACTCATTATACTTAACGTGAAAGTGCGGCGGATTGTGGTCGGGAAGGTACATTGTTATGATGATTCCATAGAAACGACTAATTTCCGGCATAGTAAAATTGTTTTTAAGTTCTTTGCAAAACTACAAAGATTTTTTGATATTGCAAAAAAATGTGTATTGTAGGTGCAAAAAATTGGATGTTTTTTATGGGTTTTCGGAACGTTGACGAGCAACGCCCCTACAACATACTGTAATGGGGTTGTTACACTTTTTAGTCGGAGTTTTTGGTAAAAAGCCAGAAAAATTATTGCTCAATAATTCTTTTTATTATTTTTGCAAAAAAATTGAATATGAGTTACGATTTGATGGTTTTTAACAAAGAACGGCGTTTCAACGAGCGGAATGCGTTCTTGAAATGGTATGATGACCTCATACAATGGCATGAAAATGTCGATTATAACGACTACAAACATACTATGCCCGAACTGCAACAATGGTTTTTGTATATGAAAGACATTGTTCCACCACTTAATGGCGAGTTTGCTCCCAAAGACGAAGATTTTGGGAAAGGCGATTTTGAGGAAGCAGACTATTGTATCGCGACAGAAGCAATTTATGTTGCATTTGCTTGGCTAGACGGGGAAAAAGTTCATCAAATTGTCAAAGATAGTGCGAAAAAGTTTTCTCTTGCTTTCTTCGACATCACAAATAATTGTGTCATTTACCCTGATGGTTTTGTGTTAGACCTGTCCGAGGAAACAAGCAAAAAAATGTCATTTTGGCAAAAGATAAAAAAAGCATTTGGCAAAATGTAAAAATCTCCTTACCTTTGCCAAAACGCAAAAACTCTTACAAATATGAAATTAGCAGAAGCATTACAGGAACGCGCCGATTTGAGCAAAAAAATCGACCAACTCAGATACCGCCTTGAAAGCAACGCCACCGTACAGGAGGGCGAACAGACGGCGGAAGACCCGCAGGAACTTCTTTCGGAACTCGACACGGCAATCAGCCGCCTCGAATACCTCGTATCGCGCATCAACCTCACCAACTGCACCGTGAAGGCAGACGGCAAGACGCTCACCGAAATCATCTCCGAAAAAGACAGCCTCACAAAGAAGCACTCAATCCTCAAAAACGTGGTGCAGACCGCGAGCAACATCTCCAACCGCGCCACTCGCAGCGAAATCAAGATAAAACGCACCGTGGACGTCAAGGCGATACAAGCCACTGCCGACGAGACAGCCAAGCGCATCCGCATTCTCGACAACCTCCTCCAACAGACCAACTGGACGGCAGACTTGGTGGAATAACGACACTAAGTTTTTTCGGGGTGAATGTCAAACTCCGTGAAAGAGTCAAGTTTCACACAACATAGCCCTTACGCTAATGAATTGACGGACGGGCGACGGGCAGCCCTGCGGTTCGAGTCCGCATTATTGTTTCGCCCATTACAACTTATACACGTACACTTTACAATTAATAGTCTACACCACGACATTAACCGGAAAAACTTCGGTCTTGGAGCATTTGCCTCTGAGACCGTTTTTTTATTTGCGAGAAAAATGCTAATTTTGCGCCGTTAATAAACAACAAACATAACACACAGCAAATGAAACAAATACTTTTCATCTTTGTACTCATTGCACTGTCCTTCACTGCGACAGCGCAGGGATTTATGCCCACGCCGCTCGACCCCGATACGCGCATCGGGCGACTCGACAACGGGCTTACATACTACATCCGTCACAACGAAAAACCTGAAAATCAAGCCTGTTTCTACATAGCGCAAAAAGTAGGCTCAATGCAGGAAGAGGAAAACCAACGCGGACTCGCGCACTTCCTCGAACATATGGCGTTCAACGGCAGCGAGCATTTTCCCGGCAAACGCCTCATCGAGATGCTCAAAGAAAACGGTGTAAGTTTTGGCCGCGAACTCAACGCCTACACGAGTTTCGACGAGACAGTCTATAACATCGACAACGTACCCACCAACAAAAACAGTTGGCTCATCGACTCGTGCCTGATGATACTCAGCGATTGGAGCGGCGCGCTCACCCTTGCCGACTCCGAAATCGACAACGAGCGCGGAGTCATCCACAGCGAATGGCGTATGCGCACCGGCGCGTGGTACCGAATGATGGAGCGCAGCATCGAGACCCTCTTCCCCGGCAGCAAATACGGCCGTCGTATGCCAATCGGTCTTATGGACATCGTTGACAACTTCCCCTACCAAGACCTCAAAGATTATTACAAGACTTGGTACCATCCTGACCATCAGGCGATTATCGTAGTTGGCGACATCGACGTTGCCCAAATAGAATCCAAGATAAAGCAATACTTCTCCCACTTCACCAACCCCGCCGGTGCGCCCCCGCTCGTGGATTACCCCGTGCCCGACAACAACGAAGCCATCTACGTAAGCGAGAAAGACAAGGAGCAGACCCGCAACACAATCTCCATCAACTTCAAGAGCGACGTTTGGCCCGACTCACTCAAAAACACCGTCCAATACTTCGCCTCACAGGAAATCCAAGACCTAATCAACAATATGGCGGAGAGCCGATTTGCAGAACTCGTACAAAGTCCCGACGCGCCATTCACCACCGCCGACGCTTATTATTACAACTACATCGTCGCCAAGACCAAAAACGCATTTGCATTTGAAGGCGTAGCCAAGACCGGCAAGGAATACGAAACCATCAAGAGCCTCTTCCGCGAGGCGATGCGCATCAAGAAATACGGCTTCACACCCGGCGAATTTGCCCGCGCCAAGATGGAGGAACTCTCCCGTGGCGAAAAACTCTACACCAACCGCAACAAGCAGACCAACAGTTACTACGTACAGAAATGCGTGGAGCACTTCCTCAACTCCGAGCCGATGATGAGCATCGAACAGGCATAC
>CAMJWL010000174.1 GCA_946409405.1 uncultured Bacteroidales bacterium | reverse complement strand
TCGTTGACTGTATCTGCGCAAATGCTTGACAAACAAGAGTTTGCCATCGGTTTTGCCACCGTAAAAGGCACAATCAAAGGCTACGCTGCCCACAAGGACAAGATTGGTTCGGAAGTTAGCATTTCCGTCGAAAATCCCTTTACCGCCGATTACGAAACGTATTCGGGACCGATACAGCCGGACGGTAAATACGAGGTTCGTGTGCCAATGATTCTAAAACACAAGATTGTCTTGTTGGGTACAGCCTCGCCGTCTCTACGAGGCCGCATTGTGATTTCCCAAGGCAAGGAAGTGGTGGTCGATTATAATTGCGAGCAATTCGGCAATGAGGTAACACCTTCTTTTTCAGGTGATAATGATGACTTGAACAGTGCTCTATTGGGTGATTTCGTACTGAAATTTCCATACGTAATGGTAATTGACGACAGCAAGACGAAGCAAGTATCCGAATTTTCTAAGGCGGAATACAAGGATTACATTTTGAAAAGTTACAAAGATTATTGCAAACACATTGACACAATGCACATTACGCAACGCGCAAAGGAGTTGTTGAAGATAGATTTGAAACTTCAAACTGCCTATTGTCTTTCGATGTCGGAATACTTTATAAGGAGCAGTTACCGGCACGTGAATGGAGACGAAATGCCCGACAACAAAATGCCAAGGTTCACCAAAGAGTTTTTTGATTATCCGCAACTCCTTGACCTTGACAATATTATGATGTTTTATGGTGAACGCAGCGGATATGTTATTACTGATTGGGGCAAATGTCTCAATCGTTTCGTGTATCCGTTTGCCGAGTATGATTATGAAAATGCTCTGTTTTGGGAGGATGCGTTTAAGAAACTCTTGACTGACGAACACGAAAAGCAAATTGCGGCGTCAATTGTTGAAAAAGCCAAAAACGGCGACGATTCAATGACCGACGAAGAAGAAGCGTTGGAAGACAAATATGATGCAGAACTTGACGAGATTTTTGACGATTTGGTGGCAGTTGCTGACAAGCAAAAAGAAGCGTATATCGAGAATTTTTTTGGCAAAGGCGATTCGTATTTCAAGGATTTCTTAAAGTTGATTGATATTTGTCAACCATTTGCAAAACAGACTGTTGTATCGGATTCTGCGGTGCGTGAAGTTGAGAAAATGCGATTGAAATTTTACGCCGATTATGTCAAGAAAAAGAACCGTGAAATCACAGGCGCAGTGGCGACAGAACAGCAACGCGGCGGCTATTACGAGCATCAGGCTAATGAAAACACGGGTGATTCGTTGTTTGTGGAATTGATAAAAGATTTCAAGGGCAAGGTTGTGCTTATTGATTTTTGGAACACGTGGTGCAAGCCGTGTCGCAAGGCTTTGAAAGATATGACCCCTTTGAAAAATGCAATGGATGGCAAAGACGTTGTATTTCTGTATGTTGCAGACGATTCGTCGCCCCTCAAAGAATGGGAAAATACTAAATCCTCGATTAAGGGTCTTCACTACCGCATTACTTCCGTTCAGAGCAAACCACTTATGGACAAATGGAGTTTCGCCGGCTTCCCGTCGTATGTGATTGTCGGCAAAGACGGAATGGTGAAGGATTTCCATACAGGATTCCAAGGCGTGGAATATTACAGGGCGAAGATTGAGGCGGAATTGAAGTCTCCGACTCCTTCATCAAATTAACCATAAAAAATAATACAAAAATGGAACTCGTAAACTACATTTTATCAGCATTATTGATTATCCTTGCCCTTGTGGCGAGTAAGTATCCGCAAATAATTAACGGATACAAAAACATCTCAGACGAAAACAAACCACAAGCCAAACGTCTGACAGTCAATACGTTGTTGATTGTCGGTATAAGTGTGGCTTTGCTTACATTGGTGGTTCAGTTGGCGGGATTATCAGGAATTTCGAGCGGAATTCCTTTGATTCTTGCTCTTGTGATAATGCTCATTTATATGGTGAAATTCATCAAGTTGGGAGCATATAAAGGAGTTGCAGGCACAATTGCTATTGCGGTAATTGTGTTGGTGGTTTGTGCGATAATACCGTTGTTAATTGTTGGCAACCAAGAACCCGAAATCACCGTCACCGACCAACAAATGCAGATTTCAGGAATCTATGGCAACGATTATAATCTTTCTGATATTGAGAGTGTTACGCTCCAAGACGAATGTCCTATTACCACCTTCAAAAACAATGGATTTGCTATGGGCAAAATCAAAAAAGGACATTTTAACGTTCAAAACGATGGCAACTGCCTCCTCTTTCTCTCCGGCTCCGGCAAATGCATTCGCATCAAAACCAAATCCGACGTTATCTACATCAACTTTGCTGACGAAACCGTCACAATGGATTTGTATGGGAAATTGGTAAAATAAGGGGGATTTTTTCTTAAAGTTTTTCTTGACAATTTTTGTTCATTTCAAAATAATAATTTATTTTTGCGCAGTGGACTGAGTAAAATTACTCAATCCACTGAGTAAAAATACTCAATGCACTGAGTAAAATTTTTTGATATGTACAAACGAACTGATTATAAGGTAATTACAAGAGCCGAGAAAATTCATTTATTTTTCAAGGGCGTGGAATATTACAGGTCTAAGATTGAGGCGGAATTGACGTCTCCAACTCCCTCATCAAATCGGTAATAATATACTCGTCGCTAAGCAATTGGAGACCACTTTCGGGGTTGGATAGTAGTTCGTATTCGTGAGAATTGTACAGAATGTCAAAAGCGCGTTCTATATCAATTCCAAGACGGTCGGCAAGTATTGCGGCGATTCGCCCCGTCTTACGCCATAAAACTTGATCTTTCATCGTGAACCTCCTTTTGGTGCGACAGTTTCGGTGCTGATATAATGCAAACAGCGGTCAACTATCTTCTGATTGCTGATGCACATTTGATGTGTTTGTTTTGCAAATTTCAACAAACCAATGGCTTGTTCTGCGGTCAAACGCCCCGAATAATAATCCTCTACCGTGTCGATAACTTGGTCGTTGGCAACACCGCCCTCAATTATGTCGTATCCACGCCACGGACTTTCACCACGGCGACTTGCTGTGATGAAGTCAAGCCATTCTTGGTCGTAATTCTCCAACAGCAAACGGTTGACATTTGATGGAAGTGCAGTTTCGTCAAATTCATATATTGACAACAACGGCGTATCAACCGCCCTGATAACGCATACGCGCCGCGCCCAACGTTCAGCCTGTTCGCGCAAACGTGTAGCATAGAATCCCGGTCCAAAATCCAACTCCTTACGTCCGACGTTTGTGAGCGGATTTGGAACACTTACAAACGAGCCGTGATAAAGTTTCATTCTGCACCTCCTTTCGCTAAAAGTTTTGCCTCCCAATTTTTGAGAGCCTCTTTCACGTTCCATACTACGCCGCTGATGCTTTCGGCGTGTAACACGTCGTAACAATCAATAAGAAGCCGTTTTATCAAGCCGACACGTTTCAGACGGTTGTACAATTCGGTGGTCGTAATGCCCATATCCTTAGCCGTCGCCCCGATTGCCAACGCCGTAAACTGTGCCTGTATGGTTGATTGTGTTGTCATAAATCCAATATTTTTATTAAAATGCAAATGTAAAAAAAATTCTAATCGGTGATATTGCTGCCTGAAAATATTTTTTTACTTTTGCAATTGAAAACAAACAAATTGCAAAGACAATTAATCAAAGCATTTATGAAACCCATCACAAAATACGCAGCAATTATGACACTTGCAGGAACTATTGCGGGTTGCAACTCGCAGATGCCGCAACAGTGCACAGACATCGACGCAAAAGTCGATTCGTTGTACGCAAAAATGACCAAGGAGGAGCGCGTGGCGCAGTTGTGTGGCATTTATATGACGCAGTTTTTTGACGAGGACAATAAGTTGATGCCCGAAAAATGCGCCGAAATCATCCCCAACGGCGTGGGACATTGTTCTCAGTTTATGCTCAACACTCAACTCCCGCCCGACAAGGTGCGCGATATGGTGGCGCAGATGCAGGATTGGCTCATCCACAATACGCCGAGCGGCATTCCCGCGCTGATGCACGAGGAGGTTTTGAGCGGTGTCAACGCAATGGAAGCCACTGTGTATCCTCAGCAAATCGGTTTGGCGTGCTCCTTCAATCCCGTGCTCGCCGAGAAGAAGACCTTTGAGACGGCGGCGGCGTTGAGGAAGGCGGGCGGATTTCTGTCGTTGTCGCCAATGATTGACGTGGTGCGCGACCCGTCGTTCAACCGTCTTGAAGAATCCTACGGCGAAGACGCTTACCTCTCGGCTGTAATGGCTACGGCGTTTGTGCGCGGATTGCAGCACGGCGATTTGCAGAAGGGCGTGGCGGCTTGCACCAAACATTTTCTCGGTTATGGCGGCGGCGGCAACGCTGACAAGAAGGAACTAATGGAAGAAATCCTCTTGCCGCACGAGGCTTGCATCCGTCAGGAGGGCAGCAAGGTGGTTATGACCGGCTATCACGCTGTGGATGGCACCAAATGCGTCGCCAACCGACAGATTCAGCAAGACATCCTCCGCAATTATCTCGGATACGACGGCATTATGGTAAGTGATTATGGCTCAATAGATCAGGTGGACGACAATATGACGCCGCTCCAACGTGCCGCCGCTGCCATCAACGCCGGTAATGACGTCGATTTTCCCCAAGGCGACAATTACAAACTCATTCCCGAAGCCATTGCGCAGGGACTTGTGTCGGAGGAGACATTCGAGGCGGCTGTAAAGCGCGTCCTGAAATTTAAATATATGGTTGGCACGCTCGGCGACAATGTGAAACTCTACGACGAAGGACACATCCAATACGACACTCCCGTTGAGCGCAACACTGCCTATCAACTTGCAACTCAGTCGGTTGTGATGCTCAAAAACAATGGCGTACTTCCGCTCAAAACCAAGAAAACCAAAATCGCTCTCACAGGTCCCAACGCCAATTCGATGTGGGCGATGCTTGGCGATTACACTTATCAGTCGATGAGGTTCTTTTGGAAAGGAACGATTGAGGACGGTCTCCATCCAAAAATTGTTGGCTTGAAGGAGGGACTTTCCAACAAGTTGCCGCGCGGATTTTCGCTTGATTATCAGCGCGGTTGCGATTGGACTGAGGACGTGGAAACTGTTGTGGATCAGAGCGGCGACCCGCGTGTTGCTTACCTGAAAGAAATCCAAAACCGCAAGATTGACAGCGGCGAACCCTCTGACGAAAAGGCTGCGCTCGCGATGGCAAAACAGAGCGATGTGATAATTGCCGCCGTCGGCGAAAACGCCATTCTCTGCGGCGAAAACCGCGACCGCAAACATCTCCGTCTGCCCGGACGTCAGGAAGAATTTGTGCAAAAACTCATCGCAACCGGCAAGCCCGTCGTGCTTGTCATCTTTGGCGGCAGGGCGCAGGTAATCAGTGGTCTCGCCGAAAAATGCGCCGCCGTGATTCAGGCGTGGTATCCGGGCGAGGAAGGCGGCAACGCATTGGCTGACATCATATTTGGCAACATAAGCCCTTCGGGAAAACTCTCCGTTTCGTACCCCGCCGAGGAGTTGCACGAGCCGATTTGTTATAATTACAATAATGAACCTGACAAGCGCATCGCCTATCCGTTTGGCTATGGAATGTCATACACGACCTTCAAATATTCTGACCTCAATGTCGATTCGCAAGTGCCGACCGATGCAGAGAGGTTCAATGTAAGCGTTGACGTGGAAAACACAGGCAAATTTGCCGCCGACGAAATTGTGCAGTTGTATGTATCTCCCACGGACAACAATCAGAATATCAGACCGATACAATTGCAGGGATTTGCCCGCGTGTCGCTCAATCCGGGCGAAAAACAGACCGTGAAATTTGCCGTTGCGCCGTCGCAGTTGGGCTATTTTGCCGACAATCAATGGAACATCGCCCCGGGCAAATTCAACATCAAAATCGGTGCTTCCTCCGCCGACATCCGTCAGTCCGCAAACGTTAAATTGACGGGCGATAAGGTTACGATGCCGCTAAGGAAACACTATTTTGCAGAAGTGTTGTAGTGGTTCTTATCCAAAAAAAGGGAACAGAAAAATCAATCTTCCGTTCCCTTTAATTATCAACTTACTATGATTCAACACACTATTTTTTTCTGAAATTCCATTTTGAATTGTCATTGTTGAAGTCGAACTTGGCGAGAGTCGGGGTGCTGTCGCCGATGGAGTAGAGCACAAAATTTTCGCCGTTGTGACCCGGGACGCTCTTGGGCATAATGCGGTAAGTGCCGTCGATGCATTGGTCGATGCGCCAAAGTTGCTCGTCTGCGCCGGTGTATTCGGGCACTGTTACCACCTCTGCCTCGGATGTGGCTGCGAGGGCGCGGTTGGTGCCTTCAACGACAATTTTGAAGTAAGGTCCGCCGAGGTAGCCGCCCTTTTCGGGTACTGCCACCACCTGCCAACGCTGATGCGGACGGTTCATCCATTCGTTCATCCTGACGGGATTAACGCCCGAGGGGAAGGTCTTCTCTACATCTGCAAACGCCTGATTCTTAACCTTTTCGATGGGGCGTTCCTGATTGCGGTTAAACCAACGCATACCGCCCTCTGCGCGTGTGAAATCGACGCTGAGTTCGAGTGCGTAGCCGCGACGCTCTGATGAAATTTCATAAACGCCGTCCTCAATGTTTTCGCCGACGGTGGGCCAATCGTTTTTCCAAACAATCGGGCGTATTGCCAATGTGCTGTAACCGCTCATATCGAGGTCGGCTTCAAAGTGGAACGACATTTTTTCGATGCCGTCGGTGATGATTTCGCGGCCGAAGTGTCCCGCGCCAAAACGACGGTCTTCCGCATCGACCACCATCTTGCCGCCGCCGTGAATCATATCACGACCAACATTGTCAACATACGGGCCTGTAACCTTGCGCGAACGACCGCAGACGATGTTGTAAGTGGAGTTAGCACCGTCGCAGCAAGTGCCGTGAGTACCAAGGAGATAGTACCAACCGTTGCGGTAGATGAGGTCGGTAGCCTCGCAGTC
>CAMJWL010000173.1 GCA_946409405.1 uncultured Bacteroidales bacterium | reverse complement strand
TACCTCGACAAGATCCAGCTTACTTACGACTTCCCCTCTTCTATGTTTGAGGGCAATAGGTTCATCAAGGGCTGCTCCGTATATACGTATGCTACCAACATCTTCATGTTTGCCAAGGAGCGCGACTACATCGAGGCAAGCGATGCTTACTACGGTCCGCAATCGCGTTTCTTCAATGTTGGTGTCAATGTAAATTTCTAACTAATTAATTTGACGATAGACAAAATGAACAAGAAATATTATATCGCTGCTGCGCTTGCTCTGGGATGCACTCTCAGTGCTTGCGACGACCTGATGGAGCCGGCTATTGAGAACCTCAACGAGTTTTCATCTTTGTACGGCACAGTAAACCAGGCGGCGCACGTACTTGGCAACGCATACATCAAGTTGCCTTATCCCGAGATGCCGCAGACCGACTTCGCTACCGACGATGCCGTTACCAACGATTCCAACAGCGAGTATCTCGACATCACCAAGCCGGGCGGCTGGACGGCATCCTTCAATCCTATGAACCGCTGGGCAGACTGCTACTATGCCATCCAGAACCTCAACATCTTCCTCGAAAATGTTGACAAGGTAAATTGGAGCGAGGATCCCGTGTATGCAGAGATGATTAGGGACCACATGCGTGGTGAGGCTTTGGCTCTGAGGGGCATGTTCCACTTCTACCTTTTGCAGGTGCATGCCGGCAAGGTAAACGGCGTGTTGATGGGTGTGCCTATCCACACCGCGAGCGAGAACGGTTCGTCCGATTTCAACAAGCCCCGCAACACTTTCGACGAGTGCTACAAGCAGATTATGGAGGATTTTGACGCTGCTCTCGAACTCCTGCCCGAAATGTACGTGGATCTCAAGTCTGACAGCGAAGTGCCTGCCAAGTACAGGTCCAAGGGTGCTACTTCCTACGACTACAACCGCGCCCAGGGTGCCAACTGGTCTGGCAAGGTGGACGGTCGTATCATCAAGACTATCCGTGCTCAGATGGCTCTCATGGCTGCAAGCCCCGCTTACGAGTACGAGTCGTGGGAAAACGCCGCCAAATATACTGCCGAAGTAATCAATACTCTCGGCGGCATCAATGCCCTCACGGCCAACAGCATCGCTTGGTTCAACGACGGCGATTACATCGACGCTCAGGAAGCCAAGGTGGTGCCGGACGTTGCAATCTGGTGGGGCGGCCGCAACAAGACCAACTCCTACGAGAAGGATTTCTTCCCGCCGTCGCAGTATGGCACTGGTCGTTGCAACCCGACTCAGAACCTTGTTGACGCCTTCCCGATGGCCAATGGCTATCCTATCACCGACGGTGCGTCGGGCTACGACCCCAGCAATCCTTACGCTGGTCGCGACCCGCGTCTTGCCCAGTACATCCTCTTTGACCAGGGTACGCTGGCATCCGCCCATGCTCCCATCATCACGGGTACTTACGACGACGAACCCACCACTCAGATTGATGGTATCAACTTCGAGAACGGTAAATCTACCCGCACTGGCTACTATATGAAGAAACTCCTCCGTGAGGATGCCGTGGCAGGTGGTACAGCCGCCGCTCAGCAGCAGCACCTCAATCCGCGTATCCGCGTAATGGAGATGTTCCTCGCATACGCCGAGGCTATGAACGAGTATCAGGGACCCACATCGGGCTCTCCGTCGGCTTACGATGTTATCAAGAGGATTAGGGAGTTCGCCGGCATCACCGGTGGCGACCAGTACCTCGAATCCATCAAGGGCGACCAGAGCAAGATGCGCGAGATGATTCGCAACGAGCGTCGTCTCAACCTCTGCTTTGAAAACAAGCGTTTCTGGGATCTCCGCCGTTGGAATGTGAACCTCAACGAGACCGCCCGTGGCGTCAGGATTAGCCAGAATGGCGACAAGTTGACCTACGAGTACATCGACGTAGAGACTCGCAACTTCAAGGATTTCCAGATTTATGGTCCTATTCCTTACGGTGAGATTGCCAAGTTCCCGGCTTTGCAGCAGAACGATGGCTGGCAGTAGGCCTTAAACAGATTGATTAACATTTAATAGAATTATCATTTACGATTATGAACGTATCAGTAAAACATATATCGTTTTCGCTTGCCGCCGTCTCCTTGCTTGCATTGAGCGGCTGCAAGAATGGCGACATCAGTTTCGACGACTACGCATATACATCAGCGTGTTTTGCAACTCAGAATCCCAAGAGGACGCTGGTGATGGGCGAAGACTTCGAGAACGACAATTCGCTCGACAATCAGCACAAGTGCAAGATTGGCGCAACGATGGGCGGCTCTTACCACGGTGCAAATGTGGTGCTCGACATCGCCGCCGACAATTCTCTCTGCGACAACCTCTATTTTGACGAGGCTTACCAGAACCCCGTTAAGCCCATGCCGTCGTCGTACTACAATCTTGCCTCCAATCAGATCAAGTTTGAAGGCGACAAGTGGGGCTTTGTGGAGGTGGAGTTTACAGACGCTTA
This sequence comes from uncultured Bacteroidales bacterium, assembly GCA_946409405.1. Classification (GTDB taxonomy): domain Bacteria; phylum Bacteroidota; class Bacteroidia; order Bacteroidales; family UBA3824; genus UBA3824. The sequence goes on along the minus strand of CAMJWL010000173.1, from coordinate 4,649 downwards.
CTTCGCCGACCCGCTTTCGGTAGAGGGCGCGTATGTGATTCCGTTGAAGATTACCGGTTTTTCCGGTGTTGACAAGATTATCGACGGAGTGCCTAACGATGCAGGTTCTTCGCCCGCGCTCACCAACGCCGATGCGTGGAGCGTTGCCCCGCAAAACTACACCCTCTACAACGTAACGTACATGAGCAAGTACGCCGGATGGTATCTCCGCCGTGGCAAAGACCGCGTCAACGGCAAGGACACCACACGTCAGTGGAAGAACGACTACAGGATTGACGACGAGGTAGTGCAGATTACCACCAACTCGCTCAACAAGGTAACTCTCCATTTGAAGTACCTCGTTGACAATGTGGAGACTCACTACGACATTGCCCTCACATTCGACGGTTCTCAGAATTGCACCATATCCTCCGACAATCCTGACATCAAGGTGTCGGGCAGTGGCAAGTACGAGGACAAGGGAGCAGGCAAGTACTGGGGCGACCGTGAGCGCGACCAGCTCACCCTCTCTTACACCATCGAAGACGGCAAAAACAAGATTACCACTGAGGATATCCTTGTTACCCAGCGTCGTGGCGTCACGATGGAGTACACCGATTATTTTTACAAAAGTAATTAATCGAAAATCATTGTATTAGTTAGATATTTGTAAAAAACAAAAAACTCAATTATTTAATTATATTTTGGTTTAGTTTCGGGGGGTTAGTTGTTGAAAAGCAATTTTTGACGCTTCCCCCCGTTTTTATTAATTGATGTTTTAAATGGATTAGCGTTTAATTGCATTATTCGTTTATTCATTTTTTAATTATTTTATTGTCTATGAAAAAACGATTCAAATATTTAGTGTTGGGTTTGTTGGTGTCTGTGGGCATGTCGTTTGCATCCTGTGGCGACGACGAAGACGAAATCGACATTCCCGATATCTACAAGAAGAAGGACGAGGACACCACCGCGCAGGAGAAGCGCACCGGCAAGATTACCGGCGAACTTCATGTGGACGGTCGTTACCTCAAGGATGCCGAAGGCAACATTGTAAACCTCCACGGCATCGCGCAGACTTATAGTCCGTGGTTCAACCGTGTAAACGACCAGTACCTCTGGACAGACAAGGACGTGGCTGGCTGTCTGCGCGTCAACAAAGAAAAACTCCTCAAAATCCACGACCACGGCTGGTGCGTTGACTTTGTGCGCCTCCACATGGATCCTCACTGGACCATGAAAGACGCGCCTTGGGATGCGGGCGAGAGCAAGGCTCACATCTATTACAACGAGGAGCAGTTTAAGCAGTACCTCGACGAAGTGTTTGTGCCGATGGCGGAGTACATGCAGACACTTGGAATGCGCGTCCTGATGCGTCCTCCGGGAGTTTGCCCCGAGGTTATCGCCCTCAACGACGATTATTACAAGTACATGCTCAAAGTGTGGACTATTGTTGCCAACCACAAAAAACTCAAAAACAATCCTATGGTGATGTTTGAGTTGGCAAACGAGCCTGTCAAATTCCGCGATTCCAAAGGCAACGAAGGTTCGTCGAATACTGGCTCTATCAACAAGGAACTCAGCCAGTTTTTCCAGGACATCGTGGATCGCATCCGCGAGCAGGGCTGCAACAATATTCTTTGGATTCCCGGCACGAGTTGGCAGCAGGATTACAAGGCGTACAAGAGTTACCCCATCAAGGGCGAAAACATCGGCTATGCCGTTCACTGCTATCCGGGCTGGTATGGCAGCGACTGCTATCAGCAGACCGGCGAGATTGCGCCCGATATGTGGCGTGGCTCGGTAGGCGGCTACGAGGGCTTCAAGAAGGATTGGGACAATTCTATCACCAAAGTTGTTGCACAGAGCAATCCCATCATCGTAACGGAGATGGACTGGTGTTCCAAGAAATTCCAGGGTCGCACCTGGGGTAGTTCTATCACGGGAACGGCTGGCGGCAAGGGTTTTGGCGCAAACTTCAGGAAGATTATGGACGAAACTGGCAACGTAAGTTGGCTCACATTCGTCTGGGATCACGACCTCGCCACCTTCGACCCCGCGCACGAAGCCGACGAAAACGATTTCCTCTACGACCCCGAATCGGGCGTTTACCCGGTTTACCAGTGGTTTAAGGAATATTGGAACCTGTAGAGACGCGCCATGTTGCGTAAAACAATTTTAAATATTAAAAAAATCCAAATGAAGAAGAAGATATTATTTGCAATGTCATTTGTGATGATGATGGCATTTGCATCCTGTGGCGACGACGACGACCCCGTGGAGCCACAGCCAGAGCCAGACCCCGTGCAGCCTATCGACGACGGCTCCAAGACCGGCAACGAGACCGACTCCACCAATACCGGCCGCGAGACCGACACCACTAATATCGGTGGCAATACCGACACCACCAAAATCGACGATGAAATTATCACGCCGAAGGGCAATATGTCCATATACCTGTGTTTCGGTCAGTCTAACATGGAGGGCAACGCCGCTGTGGAGGCTATCGACAAGCAGGGCGTTCCGGGCAATTTCTTGAATATGATTGTTGCCAAGGACGATGCCTCCCATTACAAGCAAGACCGTTACACCTGGCGTCAGGCGGTGCCGCCGTTGGCTCGTTTTACCACGGGTCTCACTCCCGCCGACTATTTTGGCAGGAAAATGCTGGAATACATGTCGCCGGAGGACACCATTGGCATTGTGATGGTGGCTATTGGCGGCGCGTCTATCGAGGCGTTTGAGAAAGAAAAGTGCATCACTTACTGCAATAAGTCTGACCATGCCGATTGGTACAAAAACTACCTCGCGCAGTACGACAAAAATCCTTACGGCGTGCTTATCAAGGCAGCCAAGGAGGCGCAGAAGTATGGTGTTATCAAGGGCATTTTGCTGCATCAGGGCGAGACCAACAACACCGACCCGAAGTGGCCCAACACTGTAAAGCAGATTTACAACGACATCATCGCCGACCTCCATCTCGATCCTGAGCAAGTACCGTTGCTCGCTGGCGAAATGTTGAGGCAGGATCAGGGCGGCATTTGCTGGGGACACAATTCTGTGATTGCCAAGTTGCCCAATGTAATCCCCAACGCTCATGTGATTTCGTCGGAAGGCTGCAAGGGCAACGGCGTGGATGGATTCCATTTTTGCGCCGCTGCTTACAGGACTCTTGGCAGGAGGTATGCGTACAAGATGTTGGATTTGATGGGCATCAGTTATGAGGTGGAAGAGGAGGCAGAGCCTGCTCCCATCGAGGACGTTGATAGCGACCCGGCTGGCGTTGTTGCCAAGGAGGACGCTTTTGACTTCTCCAAATTCAGCCCCAACATTTATGCAGAAGGCTCTTTTGATGCCGACACCAAGACCTTCACAACAGGACAGTATGGTTTCGCGGGCTGGAATTACGAGGGCGGTGCCGATTTTTCTGGCGCAAAATACCTTGTAGTGGAACTCGATCCCGATAGTGAGGCTATTGGTTCATACGAATTTTCGTTCCGCCTGTACCACAAGGACAGTTACTGGACAGAACCCGCCATCTTCCAATTTGGCAACAGCAACACCGTGAAAATCGAACTCGACAAGATGCGCGACAAGGACGGCCACAATGTGTTCCCCACGCATATTTATTATGCCGGATTCTGGACGATAGGCGGCGTCAAAGCCACCATCAAGGACATCCGTTTTGAAGACTAATTGGTTGACTTCGAGAAATATTTGACATCAAATCGGCGGACTAAACTTTTTTAGGTTTGGTTCGCCTTTTTTGTGGCTTTTTTTTGTAATTTTGCGCTATGAAAAAATTTAATGTCATAGCAATATCATTATTTGCAGCCGTAGTGTATGTCTGTTACGGGGTGGTGCATCCCGAATGGTTCAATTATCACGAGCAGTATCAGTTGTTTATGTTTGGCGGGGAGTACCTGGGCGAACATCTGGCGGTGGCGTCGGGTCTGTCGGGATATTTGGCGGAGTTTGTGGCGCAGTTTTATTTTTTCCCGTATTTAGGCGCGGCTATTTGGGCGGGGCTGTTGGTGCTGATGGGCTGGCTCGTATGGAAGGTGGCGCGGATTTTGGGTGCGGACGAGAGTCATCTGCCTCTGTCGCTATTGCCGTCGCTGCTACTTGCTATCTACTGCGGCGACCAATATGTAATGATGACATTCCCTGTCGCGTTGATTTTGGCGTTGGCTATGTCGTTGGGTTACAATAAGATAACAGACCAACGCCGCGTCTGGTTGCAATTGGTTTTGATTCCGTTGGTGTATTGGTTGATAGGCTACGGAGTGTTTGTATATGCAATGATTTCCATTTTGGCAGACCGCCGCAAGTTTAGTTATGGAATATCTAACGTGTTGATTTTCAGCGGAGTTTATGCAGCAGAGTTGCTGCTTACAATTATCATTGTGGGCTATACCGTGATGAAGCAATATCCTTTTATCGACATTGTTTGCGGTGTGAATTTTTACAGAGAAAGGCTCGTAATCCCTGCTGTGCAACATATTGTGGCACTGAGCGTTGTAGCAGTTCCTTTGGTCTGCGGACTATTAAAACATGCCAAAAAAGCCGTTACAATTACGGAAATTGCCGTGGTGTCGCTCGCGTTGCCGTTGCTGATGCCCGTTAGCCATCATAAAGACGTATATTCGCTCCTTACAATTGATTACCTC